>NZ_BAAAMU010000069.1:0-58929 GCF_039529435.1 Nonomuraea maheshkhaliensis | reverse complement strand
CGGCTACAGCGAGAGATCAAAGCACAGCAGAGATCATTCTGTTAGGACCTCTAAGACACTACGCATTCAATCTGTGTAGTGGTTGCCGGAGGCCGGGATGGCAGGAATCTAGGGCCTGAGCTGGGGCAACGCTACCAAGATCATCCCGCGCATATCCCCTGATCATGGTCTTACGGCTGCATGCGGGCACCGTTGGGTTGCCTATCAAGGGCGCAAAACAAAAGACCTGCGGCTGAGAAACCGCAGGTCAGGGGCACGAAATGCCGATCTGGGTGTGTGCCCCCGGCAGGATTCGAACCTGCGGCACCCGCTTTAGGAGAGCGGTGCTCTATCCCCTGAGCTACGGAGGCGGACTCTCGTAAGCCTAGCGAAAGTCTGGCACTGCCCGCGACGTGCGGCCCCGATCAGTTTTGTGGGGTTGGTTATGGGTGCTCTGAGCTGCGGTAAAGCCATGGCAAGCGGTCGGCGGCGGGTTCGGGGGGCGTGGATACCGTCTGCTCGTGACCAGGAGGCGATGTACGCAGGCCCGTCGGCGGCCCGTTGTTCTGTTCGGGGCGTTGCTGGCGCCGGCGATTTTGGCGGGTGGGTTGCTGGCGGGGGAGATGCGGGGGCTTGGGTTGGCGGGGCCGCCGGTGGTTGTGCCGAGTGGGGGGCGAGGGATGGCGTTGGAGCCGGTGTTGGTGCCTGCTCCGCCTCGGCCTGATCGGTGGTATGAGGGGGTTGTGCCTGCTCCTGTGCGGGAGGAGGAGGTTTCGCCTCCGGTGGAGGAGGCGCCGCCGGAGGAGGTTGCGGTGGCTGCCGAGCCGCCGGAGGAGGCCCTGCCTGAGGAGCCTGTGACGCCGGCTCCCGTGCGGACTCGGGACGGGTGTCCGGGGGAGTGGGTGGACACCTGGTTGTGGGAGTTGTGCCGGGATCGGGAGCAGGAGAGGGCAGGGGCGGGGGAGAGTTGGGTGCCGGGGATATGAGTCCTGGCCAAGGGATGAGGGCTGAGGATGTGGGTTGCGCGGGAGGGTTGGGTGCGGGGGTTGTGAGGGTGTGCGGGAGGGGCGGGTGTACGCCGTCATCGAGGGCGCTTCCGCGGTCGTGGTGACGTTGTGGGTTGGGTGTACCCCCCAGCGAGGGCGCTCCCGCGCTCGCCGATGTTGTGGGTGCGGGGGTTGTGGGGTGCGCGGGGGAGTTGGGTGGTGGGGAGGTGAACCGGAAGGGGTTGGCTGGGCGTACTGATCAATAAGTGGTGCTGATCAATGGAGGTGCGTGCGGGTTGGGGTGATGGTGTGCGGGCGGGGCAGGGCGAGCTGAGCAAAGTGGGCTATTTGTCTCATAACAGCTCTTCCGAGTTCGGTCCGGACACTCCGGGGGCTGTAGTAACGTGCGTGCCTGACTTGGGTAACGAGAGTGCAAACGGAGGAGTCGAACGTGCCAGCCCCTCGATCAGCAGGTCTGATCGCGGTTGTCATGGCGGTGGCTTCTCTTCTCGTGCCCGGGGGACAGAGGGCGGCTCAGGCTCAGGTGCACTCGACGGCGTACGCGGAGGCTGGGGTCCAGCTTGATCGGCGGGATCCGTCCAATCTGACTGAGTTGCGGAGAGAAGCCGAGAAATCGGCCAAGGAGCTGGAAGAGGCCACCAAGGCGCTGGAGAAGCGGCGGGCTGAGATCGCGGCGTCCGAGCGGACGCTCAAGACCAAGCTCGCCTCCCTGCAGCAGTTGGAGCAGCGGGTGGCGGCGATGCGGCAGCCGGTGTCGCAGATGGCCGAGCTGCTTTATCAGCAGCCGCTCATGGGGGGCATCCTGCCGTTCTTGACGGGCGGCGCGGATGAGAAGACGCTGCGGGCGCTGTCGGACGCCAATCAGATGGTGGCCGTGCGGCAGCAGGCGGTCGAGCAGACCAGCACGCTGTACAAGGAGGCCGAGCGGCTGGCCGGCGAGGCGCAGGAGTTGCGGGCCGGCAATCTGCTGGCCGAGGCGCAGCTGGCGGCCGAGGTGGACACCCTCCGGCAGCGGTCGGACAAGATTGTGAAGTCGCTGACCGCAGCGCTGGTGAAGCTCGGTATCAAGATCGACAAGGTGGGGCGGGCGGCGCTGGGGTGCAATCCGTTGCGGGCGGCCACGGCCGATCACTATCCCAACGGGCTGATCCCCCCGTCGATGCTCTGCCCCCTGCAGCAGAAGGGGCAGAGCCTCAGGGCCGACGCCACCATCGCGTTCGTCAGCCTGAACGAGGCCTACCGGCGCCGGTTCGGGAAGGCCATGTGTGTGACGGACGCCTACCGGAGCCTGGCCGAGCAGCAGTCGGTCTACTACCGGCGGCCCGGGTTCGCGGCGGTGCCGGGGCGGAGCAACCACGGGCTCGGGCTGGCGGTGGACCTGTGTGGCGGCGTGGAGCGGTCGGGGTCCGCGGAGTTCGTGTGGATGGAGAAGAACTCGAAGCGGTATGGGTGGTTCCATCCGTCGTGGGCCTACAGCAGCCCGTTCGAGCCGTGGCATTGGGAGTACGACCCCAAGATCGATTCGCTGGCCTGACCTCTCTACAGGCCCACGGGGGTGACCTCCTCGCTGCAGAAGGCGCAGCGGCTGGCCGCCTTGGGGATCTCCGACAGGCACTCGGGGCAGTCGCGGGTCGTCGCCTCGATCTTGGCCGCGGTGCGATCCTTGAAGTGGGTGTACGGCTTGACGACGAGGAAATAGAGCACCGCGGCGACGATCAGGAACGAGACGACCGCGTTGATGAAATTGCCGTACATGAAGTTGGACTGGCCGATGGTGACCTTGAGCGAGGAGAAGTCGGGCAGGCCGCCGAACGCCGAGATCAGCGGGGTGAGCAGGTCGGCCACGAACGACTGCACGATCGCGTTGAAGGCGGCGCCGACGACCACCGCGACGGCCAGGTCGATGACGTTGCCCTGGGTGAGGAACCTTCTGAATCCGTTCATGGGAGGTGATCGTAGTCGAGTCATTACCCAGGGTTAGGTTTGATGGTGATCGACAGGCGGGCGTGGGCCTGGGCGGTGGCCAGTTCGGCCGCCTGGGTGATGGTCGTGGCCAGGACGATCAGGCTGCCCTCGGGCGAGGAGGATGACGACGCCGCTTTGGGGATGGTGAGGACCTGGCTGTCGGGGGCTATCTGGCGCGCGGGTACGCCCTCCGCGTAGGAGGCCAGGAGGGTGATCGTGGAGCCGGGGGAGAGCAGGGCGGCCGCGGCGGGGTCGGAGATGCGCACCGGGGTGGCCACCAGGCCCGGGGGAAGGCGGTAGGAGGACAGGAGGCGGGCGTCGGTGAGGGGCTCGCCTCTGCGCATGGGGGTGGCCAGGGTCTGGGCCGACGACGGGGAGATGGCGCGCACCGCCCCGGCGGGTGGCGGGACGAGTGCCGCCGGGTGGAAGTCGGCCGGATCGAGCGGGCCGGCGGCCAGGTCGCGCGAGGCCACCAGGACCGTGGGGGCGGAGGCGGCGGGGCGAGTGGCCAGGAAGGCGGCCAGCACGGACACGGCGGCGAGCGCCGCCGCGACGAGGCGGCGGCGACGGCCGTAGCGTGTCAGCCAGGATCGGATCACGGCAGCTCGAAGGGTAGCTTGAGGCCGTCGAGTGCCGAGCCGCAGGAGCAGGTGCGCTCTTCGGGGAGGGCCTGGACGGTCTCGGACACCAGGGTGCGCATGCGGGTGACGTTTCTGGCGAAGAACTCCAGCACCTCGTCATGGGTGACGCCCTGGCCGGTCTCGACCCCGGCGTCGAGGTCGGTCACGAGGGAGATCGAGGTGTAGCAGAGGGCCAGCTCGCGGGCCAGGATGGCCTCGGGGAAGCCGGTCATGCCCACGATCGACCAGCCGTTGGCCGCGTACCACTGCGACTCGGCGCGGGTGGAGAAGCGCGGGCCCTCGATGACGACCAGCGTGCCGCCGTCGACCGTCTGCCAGCCGCCCTCCTGGGCGCGCTTGACCGCGATGGCGCGGCCGGACGGGCAGTAGGGGTCGGCGAAGGAGACGTGGACCGCGCCGTCGGTGTCGTAGTAGGTCTGTACGCGCCCAGAGGTGCGGTCGACGAGCTGATTGGGCACCACCAGGGCACCGGGGCCGTATTCGGCCTTCAGCGAACCCACGGCGCTGGGCGCGAGCACCTGGCGGACGCCGAGTGAGCGCAGCGCCCAGAGGTTGGCGCGATAGGGGATGCGGTGGGGCGGGAAACGGTGATCTCGCCCGTGTCTGGGGATGAACGCCACCGAACGCGAGCCGATGCGCCCGATCGTGACGACATCGCTCGGGGGGCCGTAGGGAGTGGAGAGTTGGAGCTCCTCGGCGTCGTCCAGCAGGGAGTAGAAGCCCGAACCGCCGATGACGCCGATGTCTGCGCGAGTGACCATGGCGCAGAGGGTAGCGAGAGCGGGGTGCGGCTGGGACGGCCCGAACGCCGTTCTGTGGATAACGGGGTTCGGGTGATGCGGGCGCGCCGACACCAGCCGACTCCGGCTGACTTCAGCTGACTTCGGCTGACATGAACCGGCATGTCGGCATTTGTCCGCCTACCGCGGCCGCTCTCGGGTAAGCGACCGCTCGGGTAAGCAGACCGCTCTCGGGTAAGCGACCGCTCGGGTAAGCGGACCAGTCTCGGGAAAGCGGACCGCCCTCAGGTAGGCAGACCGTACGAGCGCCCGGGGCGGGCCCCGGGCCCTGAGAAGGTCAGCTGGAGGTCGTCGTGGAGGCGGCGGCCGGCGCCGGGGCGGTCGACGGCGTCGAGGAACTCGACTCCGACGACGACTTGCTCTCGCCGAACTTCGCGCCGGAAGAGCCGGAAGTACCAGAAGAGGACGCGGCCGTGGCCGACGAGCCCGACGACGAGCGGTTGTCGGTCCGGTAGAAGCCGGAGCCCTTGAACACGATGCCGACGGCCGAGAACACCTTGCGCAGGTTTCCCTCGCAGCTCGGGCACACCGTCAACGCATCGTCGGTGAACTTCTGAACGACCTCGAGCTGCTCACCGCAGTCGTTGCAGGCGTACTGATAGGTCGGCACGCGCTCCTCCTTACAAGCTTTGGCACTCGAGCGATGCGACTGCTAATGGTAACCGATGGGGTCAAACAGCTATTCCAACCCCCGCTCGCCGTACCAGCCTGCCAGCTTTCCACCTCGGCTCACGGCCCGGAGCCGGCGCTCCGCCTCGTCGCGGCAGGCGGCGGTGGTGACGACCAGGAGCTGGTCGTTCACGCGCAGCCTGGTCGTGGCGCTGGGGACGAAGGATTTGCCGTCGCGTACGACGAGCGTCACCGCGGCCCCGGAGGGCAGGCGGAGCTCGAAGACCTCCACCCCGTGCAGGCGCGAGCCCGGAGGCACCTTGACCTGCAGCAGGTCGGCGTTGAGCTCCTCCAGCGGAGCGGACTCGACCGCGAGATCATGGGCCTCACCGGGAGCGGCCACCCCGAGCAGCCGCGCGGCGTACGGCAGCGTCGGTCCCTGGAGCAGGGTGAACACGATGACGATCACGAAGACCTCGTTGAAGAGGCCTTTGGAGCCGACGACGCCGGCCGCCCACGGGATGGTCGCCAGGACGATCGGCACCGCGCCGCGCAGCCCGGCCCACGACAGGAACGCCTGCTCGCGCCAGCTCACCCAGCCCAGCCGCAGCGCCCATGACAGGGCCGAGCTGGCCAGCACCGACAGCGGGCGGGCCAGGAGCGCGAGTATGGTGCCGGTGATCAGGCCGGGGACGATCGCCGGCGCCATCTCGTTGACGTCGGCCAGCATGCCGAGCAGGACGAACATGCCGATCTGCGCCAGCCAGGCAGCGCCCTCCGCGAAACCCCTGGTGGCCGCCCGGTGGGGCAGGCGCGAGTTGCCCAGGATGAGCGCCGTCAGGTAGACGGCCAGGAAGCCGGAGCCGTGCAGCAGCACCGCGCCGCCGTACGAGACGAAGGTGAGCGCCAGCACGGCGATGGGATAGAGGCCGGAGGCGGGCAGGGCGACGCGGCGCAGGGCGTAGGCGCCGGCGGGGCCGACGGCGAGGCCCACAGCGGCGCCGATGAGCAGCTCGATCCCGGTCTCCAGCAGGAACGTTCCCATGGTGGCCGAGGAGTGTGAGGCTCCGCTGAGCAGCACCACGGCGATGACCGTGGGCGCGTCGTTGAGGCCGGACTCCGCCTCCAGCACCCCCGCGAGGCGCGGGGGCAGCGGCAGCCTGCGCAGTACGGAGAAGACGGCGGCGGCGTCGGTGGAGGCCAGGACGGCGCCGAGGATCAGCGCCGTCTTGCCGTCCATGCCGAGAACGCCCTGAACGACCAGCGCCACCACGACGATGCTGACGGCCACGCCCACGGTCGCCAGGATCAGGGCAAAGGGGACGGAACGCCGTACGTGGGACCAGTTCGTCGTCAGGCCGCCCTCGGCCAGGATCACCGCCAGCGCCGTCATCCCGATCTGCTGGGCCAGCTGGGGGCTCTCGAAGGGGATGCCGAGCCCTGAGGGCCCCAGGATCAGGCCGAAGCCGAGGAACACCAGGAGGCTGGGCAGACCGGTGCGATGGGCGATGCGGACGGAGGCGATGGCGGCGATGACGATCACGGCGCCGACAAGGAGCCAGACGTCGAGCATCATCTGGCTCCTCTCGTACCGGCGGTCACATAAGACTAGTGAGTCCAGAAGGCGTCATCGCGTAGCGAACCCGCCGGTCATGGGGTTCGGACGGGACGTCGTCGATCAGCTCGCCGTCGTGCAGCAGGGCCACCGTGGGGACGTTGGGGCCGACCCTGGCCAGCGCCCGGTCGTAGGAGCCGCCGCCGCGTCCGAGACGCACGCCCGTGCGCCGGTCGACCGCCAGCGCGGGCACGATCACGAGGGCGGCGGTACGCACGGCGTCGACGCCCCTGCGGGTGTCGACCGGCTCCATGATCCCGTGGCGGCCGGGCGCGAGCGTGTCAGGCCCGTCGTAGACCGCCCAGTTCAGGTCGTTGTCCTTCTGGAGCACGGGCAGGATGACGGTGGCTCCATGTTTCCAGAGAGCGAACACGAGCCCGTGCGTCTCCGGCTCCGGCCCCGCTGACCAGTAGCAGGCCACCAGACCGGCCATCTGCACCCACGGCTGTTCGAGCAGCGTTTCGCGGATCTTGATGGCGTTTGCCCTTAGCTGTTCGGGGGTGAGGGAGCCGCGCGCCGCGTTCAGCTCGCGGCGCAGGTTCATCTTGTCCACAGGTCCCTCCACTAGGGTCTACTCATGGCTGACTTCGACCCTGTGACGAAAGCCGTCGTGCCCGCCGCGGGTCTGGGCACCCGGTTCCTTCCGGCGACGAAGGCGACACCCAAGGAGATGTTGCCCATCGTCGACAAGCCCGCGATCCAGTATGTCGTCGAAGAGGCGGCCTCCGCCGGTCTCCTCGACGTCCTCATGGTCACCGGCAAGAACAAGCGCTCGATCGAAGACCACTTCGACCGGGCGTTCGAGCTGGAGGAGGCTCTCGAGGCCAAGGGCGACGAGCAGCGATTGTCGCAGGTCCGCGAGCCGGCCTCGCTGGCGACTCTCCACTACGTACGCCAGGGCGAGCCCAAGGGGCTCGGGCACGCGGTGCTCTGCGCCAAGCACCACGTGGGCGAGCACCCCTTCGCCTGCCTGCTCGGCGACGACCTGATCGACCACCGCGACCACCTGCTGCGGCGCATGATCGAGGTGCGTGACACGTTCGGCGGCAGCGTGATCGCGCTGATGGAGGTGCCCAAGGAGCAGGTCTCGCTCTACGGTGTGGCCACCATCGAGGCCACCGCGGAAGAGGACGTCGTACGCGTGACCGACCTGGTCGAGAAGCCGCCGGCCGACGAGGCGCCGTCCAACTGGGCCATCATCGGGCGCTATGTGATCGATCCCGCGGTGTTCGAGGTGCTGGAGCAGACGCCGCCGGGGCGGGGCGGGGAGATCCAGCTCACCGACGCGCTGCGCACGCTCGCCTCGCGTGGCCGCGAGGAGGGCGGGCCCGTGCACGGCGTGCTGTTCCGGGGACGGCGCTACGACACCGGCGACAAGCTCGACTATCTGCGCACCGTGGTGAAGTTCGCGGCGGACCGGGACGATCTGGCGCCGGATTTCGTGCCGTGGTTGCGGGAGTTCCTCGATGAAATCAGTTGACGCGCATCTGGCCGAGATCCTGGCCACTGTACGTCCGCTGGCCCCCCTTGAGCTGGAGCTGGAGCAGACGCTCGGCACGACGCTGGCCGAGGACGTGACCTCGCCGGTGCCGCTGCCGCCGTTCGACAACTCGGCCATGGACGGATACGCGGTCAGGGCCGAGGATCTGTCGGAGGTCCCCGTTACGCTGCCGGTGATCGACGACGTGGCGGCCGGCTCCGTCGAGCTGCGCGCCGTCGGGCCCGGCCACACCGTGCGCATCATGACCGGCGCGCCCATGCCGGCCGGGGCCGACACCGTGGTGCCGGTCGAGTGGACGGACGGGGGCACGGTCTCCGTACGCATCGACCGCCGCGCCGAGGTGGGCAACGCGGTCCGGCGGGCAGGGGAGGACGTGCAGGCCGGAGAGGTCGTGCTCAAGGCGGGCACCTTGATCGGGCCCGCGCAGCTCGGGATCATCGCCGGGGTGGGGCGGCGGCGCGTGCTCGCGCGCCCGCGTCCCCGCGTCGTGGTCGTCTCCACCGGCGCCGAGCTGGTCGAGCCGGGCGGCACGCTCGCTCCCGGCCAGATCTGGGAGTCCAACAGCTACACCTTGGCGGCGGCGGTGCGCGAGGCGGGGGCCGACGGCTTCCGCGCCGGATCCGTCGGCGACGATCCCGCGGTGCTGCTCGACCGGCTCGACACGCATCTCGTGCGAGCCGACGCGATCGTCACCACAGGCGGGGTGTCGATGGGGGCCTACGAGCCGGTCAAGGAGGCGCTGTCGCCGCTGGGCACCGTCCGGTTCGAGAAGGTCGCGATTCAGCCGGGGATGCCGCAGGGCTTCGGCGTGCTGGGGGAGGACGCGGTGCCGATCTTCGCGCTGCCCGGCAACCCGGTCTCGTCGTTCGTGTCGTTCATGCTGTTCGTACGTCCCGCGCTCGACCGGATGCGCGGGCTGCCCGGCGGCCCGCCGGAGACGGTCACCGCGATCGTCACCGGGCCGCTGCGATCACCGTCCGGCCGGCGCTCCTACCTGAGGGGCGTGCTGGCCTCGGACGGCACGGTGACGCCGGTGCACGGGCAGGGCTCCCACCAGCTCGCCGCCCTGGCCCTGGCCAACGCGCTGATCGTGGTGCCTGAGGATGTGACCGAGGTGGAGAGCGGGTCCGCCGTGGAGGTGGTCCGGCTGTGAGCCGAGTGGAGGGTGCCCGTGGGTGAGCTGACCCATATCGACGAGACCGGTGCCGCGCGCATGGTGGACGTGTCGGCCAAGGACGTCTCGGCCCGCACCGCCACGGCCACCGGCCGGGTGCTGCTGTCGGCCGAGACGGTCGCGCTGCTGCGCTCGGGCGAGGTGCCCAAGGGCGACGCGCTGGGGGTGGCCAGGATCGCGGGGATCATGGGGGCGAAACGTACGCCCGATCTGATCCCGCTCTGTCATCCGATCGCCCTGCACGGGGTGAAGGTCACGCTCGACGTCGAAGACTGGGGCGTGGCGATCACGTGCCGGGTGAAGACGGCCGACCGCACCGGGGTGGAGATGGAGGCGCTGACGGCCGTCTCGGTGGCGGCGCTGGCGCTGATCGACATGGTCAAGGCGGTCGATCCGGGCGCGGTGATCACCGACGTGCGGGTGGAGGAGAAGCTGGGCGGCAAGACCGGCCGGTGGACGCGGGAGCAGGGCTGATGCGCGCGCTGGTGATCACGGTGTCGAACCGGGCCTCCGCCGGGATTTATGCGGATAAATCCGGGCCGTTGCTGGCCGAGCTGCTGCGGCAGGAGGCCGGCTGCGAGGTCGAGGGGCCCGTGGTGGTGCCCGACGGTGAGGCGGTCGAGCGGGCTCTCAGGGAGGGGGTGGCGGGTGGGTACGAGGTCATCGTCACCACCGGGGGCACCGGGCTGACGCCGCTGGATCTGACGCCGGAGATGACCGGCAGGGTGATTTCTCGGGAAATTCCTGGCATCGCGGAGGCAATTCGGCTGGCGAATCGCGACAAGGTGCCTACGTCCGTATTGTCGCGAGGGCTGGCCGGGCAGGCGGGTGACACCTTGATCGTGAATTTGCCCGGATCGTCCGGTGGTGTACGGGATGGCGTCGCCGTACTCGCCCCCATCCTGCGGCACGCGGTCGATCAGATC
Organism: Nonomuraea maheshkhaliensis; assembly: GCF_039529435.1. Lineage (NCBI taxonomy): Bacteria > Bacillati > Actinomycetota > Actinomycetes > Streptosporangiales > Streptosporangiaceae > Nonomuraea > Nonomuraea maheshkhaliensis. The sequence goes on along the minus strand of NZ_BAAAMU010000069.1, from coordinate 48,712 downwards.
CGGGGCGGTGATCACCCGCGCTGAGCCGGGCCGTTGATCGCGCCGGCGATCGGCGTCCTGAGGGTGAATCGCAGCTCCGCTCGCTGATCCGTGGCGCCATCGTGCCCGATCGGGGGATGATGAGGGGTGTGGATCGACTTCGTGGCTGGCCGGCGACCCTGAACGAAGGCCCCGTGGGCCTGCGGCCGCTGCGGCTGGGCGACGTACGTGTGTGGCGCGAGACCAGGCTGCGCAACGCCGACTGGCTGCGGCCCTGGGAGCCGAGCAACCCCGAGACCCCCCTGTTCCGGACCGGGCTCGGCCCGTACATCTCCATGGTCGGCACCCTGCGCCGCGAGGCGAGGCAGGGGCTGGCGCTGCCATGGGTGATGACCTACAACGGCCGCTTCGCCGGCCAGCTGACCGTGGGCGCCATCGTGTGGGGGTCTGCCCGTTCCGCCCAGGTCGGTTACTGGATCGACGGCGCCGTGGCGGGCAACGGGGTCACCCCGACCGCGCTCGCGATGGCCGTTGACCATTGCTTCTTCACCACCGGATTGCATCGGTTGGAAGCGAACATCCGTCCCGAGAATCAAGCCAGCCGTAGAGTGGTTGAGAAGCTCGGTTTCAGGGAAGAAGGCATTCGGCGTCGCCAACTCCACATCGACGGAGCCTGGCGCGACCACATCTGTTACGCGTTGACCGTCGAGGACGTACCTGGCGGGCTGCTCGTGCAGTGGCGTCGCGCGCGTGAGTCAGCGGCTCACGGGGGGTCCTCCGTCGAAGAGGTTTGACGATCTCGCGACACACCGCACCGAATGCTCGTCAATTAGTGACACGCGGTCTTACGGTGCGTGACGTGAGCACATTCAAGGCGCGACGAGCACATCCGCGTCTTTGTGCTGCCCGGAGGTGGCCGTGAGTCCTGTCCTCCTCTACATGGCCATCGTCGTTATGTGGCTCTGTGTCCTGATTCCCATGTGGCTGCGTCGGGACAAGACGAACCTCGCCGAACTGGCCGAGCTCGAAGAGTATTACACCGGCGAGCACCAACTGCCCGATCTCGACAATCTCGCCCCCGATTCCGAGGACTACGACGGGCCGACGCTCGCCGAGATCGAGAAGGTCGACGTCCGCCAGTTCCGCTTCCGGCGCCGCGCCATCATCGTCGCCCGCCGGCGCCGCCTGCTCTTCTTCACCGCCCTGCTCGTGCTGGCCTCCGTGGTGACGGCTTCGGTCGAGATGATGCCGTGGTGGGGCGTCGCGCCCTCCATCGTCGTCATGCTGACGTACATGGCGTTTCTCCGCATCGCCGTACAGGTCGACAGGGAACGCCGCGAACGCGCCCGCCAGGCTCGCGCTGAGCGCCTGCGACGGCAGCGCGAGCAGCAGCGGGTCGCCGCCGAGGCGGAGGCCGAGGTGATCGATCTCACGGCGCTGAACGGGGACGTTCTGTTCGATCAGTACGCCGAACCGCCGCGGCGGGCGGTGGGGGACTGAAACGGTGGCGCGAGGACCCTCTGGAGTTTGCTAATCTGGTCGAGTCCTTGGGGATGTAGCGCAGTCCGGTAGCGCACTTCGTTCGCATCGAAGGGGTCAGGGGTTCGAATCCCCTCATCTCCACCAGGGGCCGTTCTTGGGACGGCTGGACTGAGGTTGACGGGATCCCGTCCGATCATCTGAATCGGACGGGATTTCGTGTTTTGCGAGTTCTTCGAATCGTTGCACGGGGCAGATTCTGGTCGGCAACATCGCCCAGGCCATCCGCCACATCTCCCGCGATGCCGTCCGCACCCTCGCCGTCCCCGACCTCACATGACCGAGAGACAGGACAAAACGCCACTACGTCGGAGCCCTGACTGCTGACGTCCGTGAAAAGTCCTCTCGGTCATCCGGCGTCACAGAGCCACGCCGCGTATGTGCCACGGCCGCCCACAGGTTCTCAGAACGCCCACTCAATCCTCCAGCCGCACTTGGCGATCATGATCTGATCACGAGTGCGGCTGGAGTGATCACTTCGCGGGGCAGAACAGCGATTTGAGGGCATTCGTGATGCGCGACGGCACGGTGCCGCGCTCGGCATTGTCCATGGCCAGGGTGAGGGACACGGCGAACTGCAGGCGGCCGTCGGATGAGGTGAGGGTCGCGGCGGTGAAGCCGGGGGCGCTGCCTCCGCCTCCGGCGGCGAACTCGGGGTTGCCGGAGCAGGGGCCGCCCGCGGGCGGCGACGGCTGGCCGGGCGGCGGATCGGTGATCACTTTAGTCAGGGACGCCGGCAGCAGCTTGTCCTGGCGGAAGGCGCGCTGGAAGACGCTCATCTCGCGCGCGGTGGAGATCACGCCGCCGGCGCCGAGCATGGTGGTGGCGTTGATCTTGTCGGCATCGCGCATCGTGCCCGTCTCGTCCGGGGCGTAGCCGTGCCCGTGCGGGCCCTTGATGCCCTCGGTCGCCTTCGTGGGCAGGTAGGTATGGCGCATGCCGAGCGGGGCGAAGAGCCTCCGGTTGAGTTCGGCCGCCAGTGACCTTCCGGACAGTTTCTCGATGATCATGCCGAGCAGGATGTAGTTGGTGTTGGAGTAGTTGAACGTCCCGACTTCCACGGGCCGGGCGTTCTTGCGTGAGGCCGCCAGCAGGTCGGTCGGGCGGTAGTTGCGCGTGGGGTCGGAGGTGTCCGGGCCGATGTAGTCGGGGATGCCCGAGGTGAGCTGGATCAGATTGCGGACCGTGATCTCGTCGGTCCGCTCCACCAGGTCCTTTTCCGCCACCTTGGGCAGGACCTCGCTGAGTTTGTCGTCCAGGCTCAGCTTGCCTTCCTGGACCAGTTGCAGCACCGCGGTGGCGGTCATGGTCTTGGTCTGCGAGCCGATCCGGTAGCGGGCGGTCGACGGGATCGCGCCGCCCTTGCCGTCGAGCAGGCGGGACCCCGCCGATCCCTTTCCGACCCGCTTGCCGTCCACGTACACCTCGCCGATGGCTCCCACCACGTGGCCCGTCTTCACCAAGTCTTCCATCGCCTTCTGCACATCCCCGAGCTTGACGGGGGCGGCAGCTGTCGAGGCGGTGGTGGGCGGGGCCACGCTCAAGACCAGCGCCGCGCACGCCAGCGAGGCTGCGGCGGTGAACGTCGCTCGACGCAGAATCATGAAGTCTCCCACTTCAAGGTCCGAATACTCGGCTGTCGAGCCACAAGTTCTAGCGAGTGCAGCGTTTCCTCGGCGTTACAGTGCAGGCCAGGTGGCTCTGCACGGAGCCCAGAGCACAGGCGCGAACCTTGGCCCTCCGCTCCCGCACTCTGGGAAACAATCAGCGCGATGCCGGGAAGCGATCTTCTCGACCGTTCTTCCGGGCCCAGGTCGGGGCTATTCGTGAACACCCCACAAGGGGCCGTTCATGAGACGGCCGGACTGAAGTTGACGGGATCCCGTCTGATCGTTGAGATCGGGCGGGATCTTGTCGTTTCAGGGGTTTCCGAATCGATTTCGTCCTGATTCGGGGACTGTGGAGTCAGCGTCTGGGAAGGCCCGGGTGCTGTCAGGCCGCTGGTGGAGGAGCGGGATCCGGCCGTTGGGCATGGCGAAGCCGACGGTGAGCGGGGCGCTGCGACAAGGTGGCGGGTTCTGCGGCTTATGGGGCGGGTGGCGGCCTGCTCTGGCCTGCGGGTGGTATGCCGTCGAAGGGCTGGGCTGGAGCCTGCGGAGTGATGGCGAGTGTGACGGGCCTGTCCTGGGGCTCGTGGATGTGGCGCCACTGGTCGAGGAAGTGGTCGTTGGCGACGGTGACGAGCAGCGCGACCAGGATGGTCTGGGCGACGCGGCCGTGGGCGAGCCGGTTCTTGGGATCGCCGAGGTCGAGGTCGTGTCCCTTGAGCCTGCGGGACGGGAAAGAGGAATCCACGCCGTAAAGGACGGGGTGCTGATCTGCGCGTTCATCTCGTTCAGCCGATATTGACCCAGCCTTGGTACTTGTTGCTTACGCCGCAGGACGCCATCCAGGTGCCGCCGCCCGCGGTCGCCCCTTGCAGGCACATGCCGCTGGCGAAGTTCTGCAGCAAGGCGCCCGACAGGCGGTACCACATCTGGTTGTAGGCGCCGGTGCACGCGGTCAACAGGGCGCTCGCGCCTTGATGGGTCAGGCAGCGCCCGCTCGTGGTGTTGTAGATGCGTGAGCCAAAGTCATCCTGGACAGCTTGCCAGTAGCGGCGGCCGGTCGCGCAGCTACCGGTGTAGGCGCCGGACAGGCCGGCGGTATCGATCAGGCAGCGACCAGTGCCGTTGTTGGCGAGACGGTCCCCCGCGACGGCCGCGATGTCCTCGGTCGCGGTGCCCGTGTGCGCTTCGGCCGCGAGGGGCGCCGTGCCGAGCGCCAATCCGGCCGCGGCAACGATCGCGACGCGCCGCGCAATCTTTGTGCTCATGGCTGTTCGCCCTTTCCCATTGTCGTGACTCCGCTGCCGTTGGGACAGCGACCGCCAGTCAAACATGCAGTGGCTTCAGATCGACTTCAGATTTGCTTTGTGCAACCGGTCAACCGTGCCGCGCGAGATCAGCGAGATCAGCACCGTTCTCTTCGAGTGGGACTACCTCGGGGCAAGCCCTGCCGTGCTCCGGCGGCTCAGTGAGGGCGCGCGTCTACAGCGCCTGGTGGAACGTCAACGCCAACAATTTGCTGAGCTTCGCGGCCGGAGGCGAGAACGTCCTGGCGATCGACGCGCTCTTCCCCGGGCGGCAGGAACACCATGCCGGTCTGGCTCGATGGCCCGAACTCCAAGCGATGACGGACTTCTTCGCCGCGCCCGCGTCCGAGGACCTCGACGAGGAAGAGGACGAGGACGACCTCGATGACCGCGCCGGCTACGACTGGAGGGCCGCCTGCCTGGCGGTCATCGACCGCAGCACCGGGGCACGGCTGACCGGCGAGTGGCTGGAGCAGCCGCATCCCTACGTGACGGTCCGTATGCCCGACGCGACCCGCTGACCCCTGAACGGCCAGCGCCAGAGCTGCTTATGCGGGAAGCGATCATCTCTTCTCGGGAAGCGATCTTCTCACCCCCTCTTGCGCCCCAGGCCAGTCCTATTCGTGAACACCCCACCAGGAAGATGTAGGTGAGAAGGGTCTTCGGAGTAATCCAGAGGCCCTTTTCTCATGTGTGGAAGTCGATGGGAGCCAATCGGGGAGCCATCTCACTCGGACTCTCTACCTGTGTCGGCTGTCGCCGAAGATGGTGTTCATGGTCCGGGCACCCTTGGTGATCACCGGCTTGAGCTGGTGCCGGTAGACCGCCCGCGTGCCCGCGTGCCCGACGAGATCGGCGATGGTCTCGATAGGCACGCCCTGGTCACTCATGATGGAGACGAACGAGTGACGCAGTTCGCGAGGACTCCAAGTGGTTCCGAGTCCTGCTCGTCTGGTGGTCTTGCGGAACGCCCGCCGCACGTTCGAGGCGTCCAGTGGGGTGCCGACGCTGGTGCAGAACACCAGGTTGTGATCTTGCCACGCCTCACCGGCCTTGAGCTTGAGTACAGCCTGGCGGGTGTGGTGCTGCCGGAGCGCTTCAGCCGCCAGCTTGGGCAGTTCCAGCGTGCGGCGTGACTTGCGGGTCTTGGTGTCCCCTCCTTCGCGGTCGGCACGCCATGTCATGGCCGCGCCGGACGGCGGCAGACTGCCTCCCATCCGCGATCTGCGACCAGGTATGCGCAGAGCCGTGCCCATCTGATCCGGGTTGCCGGGTTGGTGAAATGGACCTCGCGGCTGACGCAGCCGCCCTGTGGCGCTTCCAGTTCCCAGTAGACGTCAGGGCGTTCCGGGTTCTGGTTGCCGGTCCTGGCCCTGACGCTCACCTCGTCCGACATCGCCTACAACGTTCAGCTTCAGGGCTCCCGCTTCACCGTCGTGGCCCAGGACGCCAACCCCGTTTCCAGGGTCTGGAGCGACGAGACGCTGTTCATGCCGCCGGGAAGCCGGTTCGACGTGCTCGTGCAGGGGCCGACGAAGGGCAGCACCCGCCTGATCACCACTGCCTACAGCACAGGCCCGCAGGGCGACTCCTATCCGGAGACGACGCTGGCCACCGTGGTGTCCTCCGGACAGCCCATGACGCCCACCGCTCTGCCCATGACCTTCGCCTCGTTCGACTACCTGAGCAAGGACCCCATCGCCCAGCGGCGCACCATCACGTTCTCGGAGAACGATCAGACCAATGAGTTCTACATCAACGGCAAGCAGTTCGGCGCGAACCGGATCGACGTGCGGGCCAAGCTGAACACCACCGAGGAGTGGACGGTGCGCAACGTCTCCGAGGAGCAGCACACCTTCCACATCCACGTCAACGACTTCCAGCTGATGAGCGTGAAGGGCAGGCCGTACCCCTTCCGCAGCTGGCAGGACACGGTGCAGCTGCCCGCCCGCGGCGAGGTGGTCATCAGGATGAGGTTCCTCGACTACCTCGGCAAGTACCCGTTCCACTGCCACATCCTCAACCACGAGGACCGCGGCATGATGGCCAACGTGGAGGTCGTCCGCTAGGTGCGGTTAGGGCGCTATGCGGGCAGGCGCAGCCGGAACTCGGTCCGGCCCGGACGGCTTCGCACGTCCACCGATCCGCCGTGCGCGGCCATCACCGCGCGGACGATCGCCAGGCCAAGCCCGGCTCCGCCGCTGGTGCGCGACCGGCCTGGGTCCACGCGTGCGAACCGTTCGAAGATCTCCTCCTGGCGGTGGTCCGGAATGCCGGGACCGTCGTCTTTGACGATGAGCTCGGTCTCGGCCGGCAGCCGGCGGACCGCCACGGTCACGGTCGTGCCGTCCGGGGTGTGGATGCGGGCGTTGCCCAGCAGGTTGGCGACCACCTGGTGCAGCCGGAGCGGGTCGCCGGTGACGGTGACGGGGTCTTCGGGCAGTTCGAGCCGCCAGTGATGGCCGGGGGCGGTGGCCCGGGCGTCGTCGATCGCCTCGATGGCCAGTCGGGTCAGGTCGACCTCCTCTTTGGCCAGTGGGCGTCCCTCGTCCAGGCGGACCAGCAGGAGGAGTTCGTCCACCAGCTCGCTCATCCTGCCGGACTCGGCGTCGATCCGGCTCAGCGCGTGCCGTACCTCGTCCGGCATCGGTGCATCGCCGCGCAGTGCGAGCTCGGCGTGCCCGCGGATCGCGGCGAGCGGCGTGCGCAGCTCGTGGCTCGCGTCGGCGGCGAAGACGCGCAGCCGCTGTTCGACGGCGTGTCTGCGGCTGAGGGCGGACGCCACATGGCCCAGCATGCGGTTGAACGCGGCGCCGACCTGGCCGGTCTCGGTTCGCGGGTCGGTGTCGGGCACGCGTTCAGCGAGGATGACCTCGCCGCTGGCCAGCGGTAGCTCGCTCACCTTCCGGGCGGTCGTGGCGATGCGTTGCAGCGGCTGCAGCGCCAGCCGTACCCACAGAACGCCCGCGAGACCGGCGGCGGCGAGGGCTCCTGAGAACATCACCAGTTCGAACAGCTGCAGGCGTTCCAGGGTCTCTTCCACCCCGTGCAACGACAGTCCCGTGATCAGGACGTCGCCGTCCAGGCCCAGGGCGGCTTCGACTCGGTAGTCGCCCAGGCTGGACAGGGTCACGGTTCGCGGCGGACCGTCGACCGGGAGCGCGGCCAGCGTCTTCTCGTCACGGTGGCTGAGCTTGAATGGGGTGGCTCCCTCCTGCGACACCACTGCCGCGTGGGTGGCGCGCCCGTCGACCAGTCGCGCGCCGAACGCGCCCCTCGGCTGTCCGCGGGTGTCCTCGTCGTGCTCCAGGCTGGCGGCGAACCGCACGCCGTATACGGTGAGTTGCTGGTCGAGACGGCCGATCAGGAAGTTCTGCATGGCCACGGACGTGGCGACGGCGACGGCCGTGCAAGGCAGCGCCAGCAGCACGAGCAGCCCGGCGATCAGCTTGGCTTTGAGGGTGCGCGGAAGGAGTTTCACGGTTTGAGCACGTATCCGACGCCACGCACAGTGTGGATCAGCGGCTTGCGGCCCGCGTCGATCTTCTTGCGCAGGTAGCTGATGTAGAGCTCGACCACGTGCGCCTGGCCGCCGAAGTCGTAGGACCACACGTGGTCGAGGATCTGCGCCTTGGTTAGCACTCTGCGCGGGTTGCACATGAGCAGGTGCAGGAGCTCGAACTCGGTCGGGGTCAGGTCGATCGGCGTGCCGGCCCTGCTCACCTCCCTGCTCTCCTCGTCCAGGAACAGGTCGGCCACAATGAGCCGGTCGCCATCGGCGGCGCGGGCCATACCCGCGCGGCGCAGCAGCCCGCGCAGCCGGGCCAGCACCTCCTCCAGGCTGAACGGCTTGGTGACGTAGTCGTCGCCGCCTGCCGTGATGCCCGCGACCCTGTCCTCCACCGCATCGCGCGCAGTCAGGAAGAGCACGCACAGCTCCGGCAAGCGCTCCCTGAGCCTGCGCATCAGCGCGAGCCCATCCAGGTCGGGCAGCATGATGTCCAGGATCGCCGCGTCCGGCGCAAACCGCTCGGCTGCCCGGATTGCCGACTGGCCGCTCCCCACGGCCTCGACCTGCCAGCCCTCCTGTCGCAACGTGCCCTCCAGCACCTCCAGCAGGTCTGGTTCGTCGTCTACGACGAGCACGCGGATCGGCGTGCCGTCCGGACGCGACAAGTTGCTCATTCTCACCTCCCTGCCAGGAAACGCGAACTTGCTCTGAGAATCCTCTGAAGGGCTCTCTCAGAGGGAAAACATAGGGTGACCTGGCACGGTGACCTCATGACCCCTCTTCACGCTACAACGTGGCGCAGCGCCGGCCGGGCTCTGCCTGGCCGGCGGATGTCCCCCGAGTGGCTGCTCGCGGTCGTGGCGGCGGGCGCGGTAGCGGTCCTTCTCCTGTGGTGGCGCAGCACGCCGTCCGTGGCAGGGCTCGACGACTGGCTAACCGAGGCCGGGCGCGTCACAGGACTGCTGGCCGGCTACGGGCTGGCGGTGCTGCTCGGGCTCATGGCCAGGATCCCGGCGCTGGAGCGCGGGGTGGGCAGCGACCGGGTGGCCCGCTGGCACGCGATGGGCGGCCGGTACGTCATCGGGCTCATCACCGCGCACGTGCTGATGATCATCTGGGGGTACGCCCTCGCTGAGCGGATCGGCGTGGTGGACGAGACGGCCGCCATGGTGCTGTCCTTCCCCGACATGATGAAGGCGACCGCGGCCCTGCTGCTGCTCCTCGGAGTCGGTCTGGTCTCGGCCCGCGCCGCGCGTCGCCGGCTGCGTTACGAAACGTGGTTCTACCTGCATTTCTACACGTATCTGGCGGCCTGGCTGGCGTTCGGGCACCAACTCGCGACGGGCGCCCAGTTCACCGGCGACCGCATGGCCCAGGTCGCTTGGTACATCCTGTATCTCGGGGTGGCGGCGCTGCTGGTCTGGTACCGCTTCCTGGGCCCGGTCCGGCTGTGGGCGCGGCATCGCCTGCGCGTGTCCCGTGTCACGACCGATGCCCCGGGCGTCGTGTCGATCCACGTGACCGGCCGGGGCCTGCGACGGCTCGGTGCCGAGCCCGGGCAGTTCTTCCGCTGGCGGTTCCTGGCCCGCGGGCTGTGGTGGTCGGCCAACCCGTACTCGCTGTCCGCCGCGCCCGAAGCCGACGAGCTGCGCATCACGGTAAAGGCGCTGGGAGACCACAGCGCGGCGCTTCCCCGGCTGTGGCCGGGCACGCCGGTGCTCGCCGAAGGCCCGTACGGCGGCTTCACCGCCCGCCTCGGCCGGGGCGGCAAGTCGCTGCTGATCGCGGGCGGCGTCGGCATCACCCCACTGCGCACCCTGTTCGAGACGCTGCCCGGAAGAGTGACGCTGCTCTATCGCGCCCGCACGCCCGAAGAGCTGCTCTTCCAGGACGAACTGGAGGAGATCGCCCGAGCACGCGGTGACGCCACGCTCTACCTCTCGACCGGGCCCAGGGCCCCCGGCCTGTTCGACGGGCTCAACCATCTGCTGCCCGATCTGCGCGAGCACGACGTCTACGTGTGCGGACCACCCACCATGACCCGCGCGGCGATCAAGGCGCTGCGCTCCGCAGGCGTGGCCAACCACCAGATCCATCACGAGTCGTTCGAGTTCTGAGGAGATCCGCCATGCGCAGAATGTTGTTCGCGGTGGTCGTCACCGCCATCGGCTTGGCGCTCCTGCTGTCGTTCAAACCGCACAACGTCGCAGGCCTCGCCCAACCGCCCGCAGCCGTCCAGACCCACGAGCCGGGACGGCCGGACCTCGGGAACAGCGGCCGGACCTCCGCGCCGTCTTCACCGTCCGCGACCCCTGCCGGCAGCCGGACTGTCGACGGGGACGCCGTCGACACCCGCTGGGGCCCCGTGCAGGTGCGCATGACCGTCACCGGCAGCAAGATCACCGACGTCAAGGTATTGCGCTCCCCGGACGGCAATCGGCGCGACCTCGAGATCAGCGACACGGCGCTGCCCATCCTGCGTCAGGAGGCGCTCTCAGCCCAGAGCGCCAAGATTGACGCCGTCTCCGGCGCCACCTACACCAGCGACGGCTACGCCCGCTCCCTCCAGAGCGCCATCGATCGGAGTGCGCTGTGACCCGGCACGTTGAGCAGGCGATGGGCACCGTCTTCTCCTTCGACGTACGCCACGATGCCGATGAGGCGGTGGCACGCGCCATCGCCTGGCTGCACCACGTGGACGAGGTCTTCTCCACCTACCGGCCGGACAGCGCGATCAGCCGCCTCGCGCGCGGCGAGGTCGGCCTGACGGGCTGCCCGCCGGAAGTGGCCCACGTCCTCGCCCTGTGCGCACAAGCCGAACACCACACAGGAGGATATTTCACCACGTGTCCCGGCGGCCGGTTGGACCCGTCCGGCCTCGTGAAGGGCTGGGCCGTCGAGGAGGCCTCGTTGCTACTGACTGAGGCCGGCGCGCCGCGCCACTGTGTCAACGGCGGTGGCGACATCCAGCTCGGCCCCGATCCCAGCCCATGGCGGATCGCCATCGCCGACCCCCTGCGGCCCGACACCCTCCGTACGGTGGTCACCGGCCACGGCCTGGCCATCGCCACCTCGGGCAACGCCGAACGCGGCCCTCACATCCTCGACCCGCACACCGGGCGGCTCGCCGGGGAACTGCTGTCCATCACCCTCATCGGCCCCCGCCTGACCACCGTCGACGCCTTCGCCACCGCGGCGTACGCGATGGGCGACGACGCCCGCGACTGGATCGAGGAGTGCGAGGACCTCGAAGCGTTCGCGGTGACCACTGGCGGCCACACGTGGCAGACCACCGGCTTCGCCGCGTACACCGACCTGGCCCTTTAGTACGGCACTAGGCCGTCCGCGACCGCGAAGAGAGCTCCCGCGCGCGCGGGGCAACCGCGTCCTGGCAGGCCACGAGGACGGTTTCGTGCGCCTCGATCGGGCGGGAGAGCGTGGCCGGCACCTCCTCGCAGCCGCCAGGCGGGGCCGGGACCATGGTGATCTCGGCCACGTGGCACGGGTCACCCACTCGCAGTGACCAGGGAATGCCCCCGAAACTCGCCATGAGCCCGCGGGATGTGTCAGGTGATGTCCTGCTTCATCAGTTCGGCGACGGCGGCGACGTCCTCGCGGCCGTGGCCCGCCTCGACCGCCCGCTCCAGCGTGTCACGCAGCACGCCGGGCAGCCGAGGTTGCCGGTCGCGCTCGTCGGCGAGAAGGCCGAGGTCCTTGAGGGCGAGATCGAGCGGGAATCCGGCCTGGTAGCTGTGCGCGCGCATTTCCTCGGCCTTCTGCATCGCATACGGCATGCGAAGCGGCCCGTCGTCGAGCACCTGCAGCACCAGCGAGGGATCCACACGCAGCTGTTCGCAGGCGAGCAGGGTGTCGGCCATGGCCACCACCGAAGCCGTCATCCAGCTGTTGACGATCAGCTTCACCCGGGAGGCCTCTGCCCCCGTGCCCACGTAGACGGTGTGAGGTCGAGCGCGCCGAGGCTGTCATCGAGGTGCTTGGGGCTGCGCGCGCCGACGATGGCGACCTGGACGGCCGGGTTGGCCAGCGCCCATGCCACCGCGAGCTGCCCGATCGTCGCGCCCCGCCGCTCGGCGAAGCGCCGCAGTTCGTCGACCACGCCGAGGTTGCGGCGATCGTGACGGCGACTGCCCGCAGCCGGTGCTGGCAGAACGTGATCTTCGGGGCGAGATCGTCGGCGGCGACTTCGGGACCCGGCCTCTGGATCGTCTGAGCCGACGACGGCACCGAGCGCGAGTTCGAGGCGGGGCGGCTGCAGGAAGTGAAGGACTGGCCGGTCTTCTCCCTCGCCGAAAGGGCGGGGTCGAAAGGGCGGGCCAGGCCAACTGGTCGGAAGCGCATCCGCCGTATTCGCCGGCGGCACGGGAAGGCGACGGACGTCGCATCTGGTCAGATGCCATTTGCTGGCTCCTCCCTCACGGGACCGATAGCGATGGTCTTATACGACGTGGCCACCGAGGGCGCCCCAGGCGTTCTGCCGCGGTGGCCCTCGTGGCGTTCCAGCGTTGGTGGTTGAGCAGTTCGGCCTGTCCGCATCAGGCCCGGAGATTTGACGAGTGCGCGGTCAAAGGGACGGGAAGCGGCTTTCATCTGCCAGTCGAGGGCTCAAGAGGCGGCGCGGGCCGGTGCCCTCGTCTCCGAGACGATCGTCGGGGTTGCGCAGCACGCATCGATCGATGGAAAGGCATCCGCAGCCGACACAGTCGGACAGCTTGTCGCGCAGGCGGGTGAGCTGCTCGATGCGGATGTCGAGTTCGGCGCGCCATGAGGCGGATAGGCGGGTCCAGTCTTCCCTGTTCGGTGTGCGCTCCTCCGGAAGGCCTGCCAGCGCCTCGCCCACCATGCGCAGCGGAATGCCGACTCGCTGCGCCACCCGGATGAAGGCCACCCTGCGCAGGGTGTCGCGGGAGTAGCGTCGTTGGTTTCCCGCGGTTCTGCGGCTGCGGATCAGGCCCTTCTCTTCATAGAAGTGCAAGGCGGTCACCGCCACGCCGGAACGGGCGGCGAGTTGCCCGACGGTGAGCTCCTTGGCGTCAGGAGGGGGTTTCGTCACGCCTCTCAGGCTAGAGCTTGACCTCGTCTATAGTCGAGGTTTCATGCTGGATGAGTGACAAGATCCCCTGCGGACACCGCCCCGCCCACCGGCCGTGCTGGGCGACGGGAATGGATCGGGCTCGCCGTCCTGTCCATTCCGGCTCTCCTGGCCTCCCTCGAATTGACCGTGACTCACCTGGCGCTGCCGGCCATCGGCAGAGCGCTGGCAGCCGACAGCGCTCAGCTGCTGTGGATCGTGGATGTTTATGCCTTTCTGCTGGCCGGATCGCTGATCACCATGGGTACGCTGGGCGATCGGATCGGCCGCCGACGTCTCCTGCTGATCGGCGCGGCCACGTACGGCGTCGCGTCTGTGCTCGCGGCCTACGCTCCCAGCGCGGGCGTGCTCATCGCGGTCCGCGCGCTACTCGGAATCTCTGGCGCTACGTTGATGCCGTCCGTGCTCTCCCTGACCGTCGCCATGTTCCGGGATCCGCGGCAACGCACCGTCGCCGTCGGGATCGTCATCGCCAGCGTGTCCGGAGGCACCGCGATCGGCCCTCTCGTGGGCGGGTGGCTGCTGGAGCGCTTCTGGTGGGGGTCGGTGTTCCTGCTCGGCGTGCCGGTGATGGCGCTGCTCCTGGCGCTGGGACCGATCCTGCTGCCCGAGCGACGCGACACGGGGGCAGGGCAGCTGGACCTGATCAGCGCCGCACTGTCGCTGGCTGCGGTGTTGCCGGCGGTCTACGGTCTCAAGCAGATCGCCGCCGACGGCTCCGGCTGGTTGCCCGTGCTCTCCGTCACAGTCGGGCTGCTGTTCGCCGTCGTCTTCCTGCGCAGGCAGCGCGCGTTGCGCCACCCGTTGATCGACCTGCGGTTGTTCGCGAACCGGGCGTTCAGCACCGCCGTGGCTACGCTGGCGCTCGGCATCTTCGTCTTGTGGGGTTTCAATTACGCCTTCGCACAGTATCTGCAGTTGGCGCGCGGGCTCTCGCCGCTGGAGGCCGGTCTGTGGACGGCGCCTTCAGCTGTCGGGGTAATCGTCGGATCGATGCTGGCCTCCAGAATCGTGCGCTGGATAGCCGCGGGAACGGTCATCGCGGCCGGACTGGCCCTGGCTGCGGTCGGCTTCGTCGTGGTCGCTCAGGTGGGCATGACTGCCGGGACAGGTGCCCTGACTCTCCTGGTCACCGGAGCCATCATTGTGTCCGCTGGGCTCGGTCCGATGATGGCGCTGGCCACCGACCTGGTCGTCGGTTCCGCACCCCCCGAGCAGGCCGGCGCCGCTTCGGCGATCTCCTCGACCGCGCCTCAACTCGGCGGTGCACTCGGCATTGCGGTCCTCGGCAGCGCCATCACCGCGGTGTACCGGGGCGAAATGAACCGCGCTGTTGTAGCGGGCCTCCCCGCAGAAGCCGTGTCCGCCGCGAGGGAGAGCCTGGGTGGCGCTGTGACGGCGAGTCGCGTTCTTCCCGACCTGCCCGGGGCCATGCTGCTCAACGCAGCCCGTGAAGCGTTCACCACAGGATTTCAGCTGAGCGCCGTGGTCAGCGCCGCGACCATGGCTGGTCTGGCCGTCGCGGTCGCGGTCATGCTCAGGCGCGGCCGAGTCGGCGCCAAGCCAACCGCCCGACCTTGATCGGACATTCACCAGCACCCGCGCGAATCCCTTATAGATCCAGGACGTCTCAGGCTTGCGGTGATCATCGGCAGTGTCCGAGAGGGCCGGTTCGCGCCCGTTGTCCTTCCCAGGTCGATCGGCCTGTTCCCATTCCCAGCGGCTCCGCTTGAGGGCCGCTGTCAACTATTGAGCGCGACGGTGGTCCGGGCCCTTCCGAGGCGGGGTCCAAGGCTACGGGGACCGTTCGTCCGCCACGAGCAGCGCGCCACTCGCGCCCAGCCCGGCGAGGACGCCGATCAGGACGCGACAATCTCGTGCACACGAGATCAACTGCCAAGCCAGACCGCGATCAAGGACGCGCGGCCCACCTCCAACCTCTTCAGGGCGGCCTTCAAACGCCTGCCGGCCTCGCCGTCGGCGCTGTGATCGCGGTGAGGTCAAGGCATGCGAAGATCGCCGCTTCGGCCCGTGCCGACGGGAGTAGCGGATCCGACGCGAGGAGAAGCATCACGTGATGAGGTGGTGGACGGCGGTCGTGACGCTCACCGTGACAGGGTTGGCGCTCCCCGGCGCGCCCGCCGTCGGCGCGACCAAGGTCGGCGCCGGCGACCCGGTCGCGGCGATCCAGCGTCAACGGGTCAAAGGGCACGGCGTGCGGATCACCGAATACCGCACGCTCAACTCGGACGCGATCTCTGGCTGGGGGCGCTTCGAGCCGGTGAAGGGTGCCGTCGGATTCGGTGACGGCAAAGTGGTGGCGAGTGACTTCTGGGACCACCAACTGGGGGAGGCGGGCGTTCGCCTTGTTTGCATCGGCGAACGCCTTTGGGAGTGCGACCCGAAAACGAAGCGGCCGAAGGGCAAGAGGTGGGTCGCCATCAAGGAACCCTGCGTATCGCGCCTGGAGACGGGAAACCTGCGGTTGGACGAGCCCGCCGTGCTCGCAGCCGTACTGGTGACCACGACGACCACCAAGGCCTCGGACGCCTACGACGGATCGCCCACGACACTCCATGAGGGATCGATCTCGTTCCGTCAGCTGTGGAATGTCCGGCCGGAGCTGCGTGGCAGCTCTGTGCGGGATGCACACGCCGACTGGGAAATCGATTGGCGGCTGTGGATCGGCAAGGACGGCCTCATACGCCGGGCCTGGTCCAAGTGGCGTGAGCCGCTACCAGATGAGGTGAAGCACCTCGGCGCGGGTCAGGAATGGATGGGTCTCGTGAAAGATGTCCGCTACTCGGACTGGGGAATGAAGCTCACCATCAAGCCTCCGCCTGCCGCTCAGACCATCGCCTCGGGCCGGCTGAAGTACTGAGTGGCGAGTACGCGGCACGGGCACCGCATCCACGGATCCTGTCTGATGGATGGTGGGCTTCGGGCCTGGGAGCCTGGCCTGACGCCGCCCCCGTATGACGCCCTTATGACTCCTTTATGACGGCTGTTGAGGAGGCTGATCTCCACAGCGCGATCAAACGCAGGAGGGTGATGCAAATGACGGGGGAAATCCGCAAGCCGCTGGCCGTATTCATGCTGGCCGCGCTCACCAGCGCCGGCCTGGCCGGGGCCGCCCAGCCCGCCAACGCCGACGTCTCGAATTCGAGGGGGCCGCGTCCATCCATGCAGCTCCCGTTCCCGTGCGAGCAGAAGTGGCGCTTGAACACTTGGGGCCATGCCCCGGCGCTGGACATGGTGCGGGAACCGCAGAGAATGACGAAGGGGTCGAAACTCCTGGCACCTGCCGCTGGGACGGTGGTCATGTCGCAGACATATACATACGCCGGCAACGTCATCAAGATCAATCACGGTGGTGGCTGGTACACCGTCTACCTTCACCTGGATTCTCGCAGCGTCAAGGTCGGCGCCCGGGTCACACAGGGCAGTGTTCTGGGATTCGTGGGGAACACGGGGATGACGAAGGAGGGCAAGAAATACACCCCCCATCTTCACTTCGAGACCTGGTACGACAAGAACAGTGACGGGCGGACCGGCTGGGGAGGGCCGGGAAAGGAACGAGTTCCCTCCGTGTTCAACGGCGTACCCTATCCAGGCCCGCAATATCACAACGTCGTCAGCCGCAACTGTGGCTACGGGGAGATAGGCCCGCGCTGAGCTGGCCTGGGTTAGGTCGAGGTCGGTGAGCTTGCGTTCGAGCGCGCTCGAAGGCATAGCGTCCCCGCCATGACGACACAGACCTGGATCATCACCGGCGCGTCCCGCGGGTTCGGACGTGCACTGGCGCAGGCGGCGCTCGCGGCGGGCGATCACGTGGTGGCTGCGGTGCGCCGGCCCGAGAGCGTGGCCGATCTGGAGGCCGCGTACCCGGACGACTGCATGATCGCGACGTTCGACGCCCGGGACGTCGCCGCGGCCCCGGATCTCGTACGTGACACCCTCGACCGCTTCGGTCAGCTCGACGTGCTGGTCAACAACGCGGGCCGGGCCGTGGTCGGAGCGGTCGAGGAGGTCGGCGACGCGCAGTTGCGCGACCTGATGGAGCTGCACCTGTTCGGCCCCGCCGAGCTCGTCCGGGCGGCGCTGCCCGCGATGCGTGCGCGGGGCACCGGGACGATCGTGCAGATGAGCAGCCAGGGCGGGCGGACGTCGTTCCCCGGCGTGTCGGCGTACTCCGCGTCGAAGTTCGCCCTCGAAGGCTGGTCCGAGGCCCTGGCCGGGGAGGTCGCGCCGTTCGGGATCCGGGTGCTGCTCGTCGAGCCCAGCCGGTTCAGGACGGGCTTCAACGGGGGCGACGTGCTCGAGTTCGCCGAGCCGTCCGCGACCTACCGCGACCTGCTCGCCGGCGTCCGGGCGGACATGGCCGGGACCGACGGCCGCCAGGAAGGCGATCCGGCGCGGGCGGCTGAGATCATCGTTTCGCTCGCGCACGGCGACGAGGTGCCGCTGCGGCTGCCGCTCGGGCGTGAGGCGGTCGAGCGCATCTCGCGTGCCTACCGGCGCGGCCTGGACGAGGTCGAGCGGTGGGCCGAGACCGCCCGCGGCGCCGACTTCGAGGGGGTCTCCGCATCGGTACGGCCCGTCTAGGCTCGGGGTCATGGCCACCGACGAGCTGATGACCAGGGCGCTCGACGCGCTCGGGGACGACGGTCCGCTGTCGGCCGAGGCGATCCACAGCCTCGCCGACCTGGCCGATCTGCCCGAGACGATGACGATCGCCGACGTCGCCGCCCTCCTCGGCATCTCACCCCACACGCTGCGCTACTACGAGCGGGCCGGGCTGGTCGAGGTGGCCCGCGACGGTCAGGGGCATCGCGTGTACGACGCCGGGGCGGTTCGGCGCCTGGTGTTCCTCACCCGGATGCGGCTGTCCGGCATGCCGATGCGTGACCTGCAGCACTACATCTCGCTCGTCGACGCCGGCGGGCACACCGTGCCGGAGCGGCTCGACGTGCTGGTCGAACATCGCGACACCATCCGCCGCCGGATCCGTGAGCTGACGCTCTCCCTCACGGCGGTCGAATACAAGATCGCCACGTACGGTGGCTCGACCGGGCCGGACGTCCAGGACCTCGGCACCGCCGCCGGTATCGGCCATACGGCGCTGTCGGACGAGCCGGTGCGACGGGCCCTTCCGGCGGACTGAGGGACATCCGGCCCTTTCTCCTGCTGGAAACGATCTTCACGGCCTCTGCTGGTTCACGTTCGGCCTGCTGCGTACGGCGCAGTCGTCGGAGCCGTGGTGCTGCTCGTGGTCTGGGGTCTGGCCTACGGGGGTGTGCCCGTGTGCTCGCAGGCATCGTTCATCACCGCCGCCCCTCACGCACCGGAAGCCGCTACCGTCGTCTTCACCTCCTCCTTCCAGGCGACCTTCGCTCTCGGTGCTTTTCTCGGCGGACGTGTCGTCGACGCCTTCTCGGTCTCCACCGTCATGATCTGCGGCGGCCTGACCGCTCTGCTCATGGCGGTATCGCTGTGGGTGCTCGGCACATCCCGCTGAGCGGACGCCGCCGACGGTTAACCGGTGGAGTGGGGTGATCCGGCTCTGGCACGATGATCGCCGGGAGGTGGCCGGGGTGGAGGTCGGCGGCACGCCGAAGCGGGTGCACATCATGGGCATGGCCGGCGCCGGCAAGACGACGCTCGCCGAGCGGGTCGGTGCGCGGTTGGGGATCGAGCACATCGACCTCGACTCCCTGCCACTGCCCTTCCTCGACGGCGACCCCCGCGTCGCCGCCGCCTGGAGGGCCGCCGCCGCCGAGATCGCGGCCGGGCCGGCCTGGGTCACGGCGAGCGCGCTCTGCGGCTGGACCGATCCCCTCCTGGAGGCGGCCGATGTCATCGTGTGGCTGGACACTCCGCCGCCGCTCGCCGTCTGGCGCATCGTACGCCGCCACGCCGTACGTTCCGCGCACGGCACCAACCCGCACAAGGGCCTGTGGCCGCTGGCCCGGTTCCTGCGGGACGTCCTGCGCTATCCCGGCGGGCCGATCGCTACCGACGAGCAGCTCGACGCCGGTCGCGGCAACTCCGGCGCCACGACCCGCGACCGGCTCGCGCCGTACCCGGACAAGGTCGTGCGCTGCCGCGGCAACCGCGACCTCGACCGTCTCCTGTCAGCCCTTGGCTCCTAGCCGTCCCAGTCCTCGTCGTCCCACAGGTCGGAGGGCGGCGAGCTGGTGCTCGGCGTGCTGACCGTCACGGAGGACGCGACCGCCTGCCTCGCGCATCCCGAACACGCCTTCACCGGCATGGCCCGGGCACCTACGAGCTGCGCCGCCAGCGCGAGCAGGGCGACCAGGCCCGCTTCGTCGCCGACTGAGGCGATCACGCATCGATCCAGGGGAAGCCGTCGGGGTCGGCCGCGGATCGGGCCCGCACCACCGCGTCGTCGTGTCCACGTACGTCCTTGAGGAACGGGAACTCCTCGGGAGTCACCCGGATCTTCGCCACCGGTTCGGCCGGCGTCAGTTTGGCCACCTGGCGTTGGCGAGCCCCTCGGATCGGCGGCTGGTGCTCGAACCCGTCGGCGGACAGGAGGTAAATCGTTCCTTCCTGCCACGGGTGGAGGTCGAGCACGGGCCGGCTGACGGAGAAGTAGTAATAGGTCTCGCCGGCGATGTCGCTGCACGAATTGACCATCGACAGCGGACGATCGCGGTTGAGAATCGCGTAGAACATCGGCCAGATGCCGTCCGAGGCGGCATAGACGGCGGTGCGATCACCGAAGGCGTCGCCGTCGTAGGACCGGCGTGGCTCGAAACGCTCGATCGAGGGATCGTTCGACCCGTGGAGCACGTATTCGGCCTGCTCGGCCACGTAGGAAAGAAACTGCCACTTCGGCGCGGCCAAGGCGTAGGGAATCGGCTCGTCGGGTCCTTGGGCGATCGCGTCGGCGAGTAACGAGGCGAAGCCGGCCAAGGTCTCGTCGTCCGGGCTGAAGGACGGCCGGGGCAACCAATGGGCAGGAAGATCCACCACCTCAACCTAGCGACCGCGCGGCCTGGGCGCGGATCGGCTGCCAAGCGGTCATCCGAGGGGCGACACATCCATGAGCACGTAAGCATCCGCTCTCGGCAACCCCTTGACCAAATCGACCACGTGGGCACCGTAGCCCGCGAGGTCATTGACAGGTTTGATCATCCAGGACGTTTCGGATCAGAGGATCAAGCCATGTGGCACAGTGAGCGAGATGGAAGCGCAAGATCGGCCTGGGCCGATCTGGACCTGCTGGAATCACTGGATCGCGGTTCCGACCGGTGACCAGGCCGGTGTCATGGAGATTCTTGGCCTGTCGTCGCCGAGGCCGCTCACCTTCGCTGAGGCCCAGGAGGTGATCGACGCCGACGGCCATGCCGGACCGGGCGATCCCGACCGTCTGTCGCGGGTTTTCGTCACTCCTGAGGTGGACGGCTGGATCCTGGTGATGGGCGCCTGGTGTGATCCTTGCGGTGAACGTCGCGAGGAGGTGGTCAGCTCGTGCCGGACGCTCAGCGCCCGTTATGGAGGGGCGCAGGCCTACTACTTCGGTGCGCAAGGAGATGGCTCGGCCTGGCTGGTGGCCGAGCATGGGCGCGTTGTCCGCCGGTACGCGGCGACCGGCGAGCCGGATGACGAATCACTCGCTCATGGTCACCCGCTGCGTTATGAACAGGAACGGCTTCTGGAATTGGGGTTGCCGGTCGACGGCGACCTGCGGACGGCAACCGCCGAACAACTCGACGAGTGGACGGTGGCGGCTTTTGAAATGGCCCCGGAAATCGCCGCGGTCTGCGGTGTCAGTCCATTCACACTGACTCGCGACATGAGGGTGCGGGGCACCGGCGTGCTCGCGATGACGCCCTTGATGACATAGGCCGCTCGGCGTGACGGGCGCGTGGGTGTGGCGCCATTTTTGATGATCGATTGTAGGGTGGGGCGTTCGCTTTCATGCCCTCCGAACCCCCTGGGAAGCGCCTCGTGTTACGTCGCCATCGTTCGGCCCTGTCTGCCCTGATTCTCGTCGGCCTGTACGGCGCCGCGCTGACGGTCGCCGTCGTCGTCGCCCTTGTCTTCGGACAGCTCGGCCCGTTGTGGTGGCTGGCGTTGTTCACGCCCGTGGCCGAAGGCGCGGTGGTGACACCGCTGAGCGTGCTCGTCCTGGTTCTGGCCGGGCTGTCCTGGGTGTGGGCGATCTGGCAGGTCGTACGCGGGCCGTTGGCGGGGTCGCCGCCGCAGCAGGACCGGGACGTGATGCGGCTGCGGGTGGCGCTCTACGTCGCGGCGGCTACGACATGGCTGCTTCACCTCGCCGGGTCGTTGGCCTGGGATGTCGCGACGGTGATCGACTTCGTGGCGATGTGGGTGGTGGTGCTGCGGTTCATGCCGGTGCTGGGCGGCGACCGGCCGTTCACGCGGGGCGCGGGGGTGCTGGGGTACGGCGGTTTCGCCGTCATCGGCGTGTTCGACCTCGTCGGCTGGTCCGGCCTGGGCGCGGCGGAGTCGATCTGTGCCCTGGCCGCTCTGGCCTGGACGGCGCTGGTCCTGCGGGCCCAATGGGGCGACGACCGCTGGGAGAGGGCGACCTTCGGGTACGGTCTAGCCTCCGTGGTGGCGCCGATCCCGCTGACGGCGGCCGCGATGCCGTTCTCGCACGAGACAGGCGTCGGCGAGGCGCTCGGTGTGGTCCCGAGTGTGCTGCTCATGATCTGGCTGGCGCGCTCCGCCCATGATCTTGCCGCCCCGCGCCGTCAACCGCCCGCCGAGCAGGCCGAGGTCGTTTCCGGGGAACAAGCGACGTGACGATGCCTCGGGGACCTCAGGCAGGTACGCGCTCCTGGCCGGTGTCGCCGGGGCAAGGACGGCTGCCGGCGGTCGTGCGGTCGGCCGTCTCGATGTAATGGGCGAGGGCGTCCCGGGATCGGGCGAGCCGGCTCATCTGCTCGTCCAGCCGTCGCAGCCGTGAGCGCATCGCGGTCAGCAGCTCGGGGCATCCGAGCAGGTCCGGGGCCTCACCGGTCGCGCAGGGCAGCAGGTACGCGATGTCCTCCGAGGACAGACCGGCCCCGAGCAGGTGCCGGATCTGCTTCACCCGCAACACCGCGCCCTCGTCGTACTCGCGATAACCGTTCGCACCCCGCTCCGCGTCCAGCAGGCCCTGGGCCTCGTAGTAGCGCAACTGATGAGCGTTCACGCCCGTCCGGCGGCTCAGCTCCCCGATCAGCATCGAACCCTCGCTTGACCTTCACACCGGTATCAACGTTGACGATGCTGCCATGAACAGCAGAACCGATACACCCGTGACGGTCATCGGACTCGGACTGATGGGCCGCGCGCTCGCGAGCGCGTTCCTGCGGGCCGGGCATCCCACGACCGTGTGGAACCGTACGCCGGCCAAGGCCGGCCCGTTGCTGGCCGAGGGCGCGCGACCGGCGGTGACGGTGGGCGAGGCGCTCAGGGCGAGCCCTCTGACGATCATCTGCGTCACCGACTACCAGGCCGTGTACGACCTGTTCGGCGCGAGTGACACCGAGCTGGACGGCAGGACGTTGATCAACCTGACCTCGGGCGACTCGGCGCAGGCCAGGGACGCCGCCCGATGGGCCGAGCGGCGCGGCGCCCGTTACCTGGACGGCGCCGTCATGGCCGTCCCGCCGGCGATCGGGACCGCCGAGGCGGTGATTCTGCACAGCGGGCCGAGACCGGACTTCGAGGCGCACGAATCGACGCTGGACGCGCTCGGCACCGTCACCTACCTGGGTGCCGACCATGGGCTGGCGTCCCTGTACGACGTGGCCGGCCTCGCCATGATGTGGAGCGTGCTGAACGGCTGGCTCCAGGGCACGGCCCTGCTCGGGACGGCCGGGGTCGACGCCGTGACGTTCGCGCCGTTCGCGCGGCAGATCGCCGCCGTCGTGGCCGAATGGCTGCCCGGGTACGCCGAGCAGATCGACAAGGGCTCCTTCCCGGCCGAGGTGTCGGCGCTGGAGACGGACGTACGAGCGATGGACCACCTGATCGAGGAGAGCGAGGCGGTGGGGGTCAACGCCGAGCTGCCGAGGTTGATCAAGGCGATGGCCGGCCGCTCGATCGCCGCCGGGCACGGTGGGGAGCAGTATCCCGTGCTGATCGAGGAATTTCGTACGCCGCGCGACTGACCGGGCATGTGCGGAGTCTCACCGTGCGGTGAGGAACTTCGGGATGGTGCGGTCCGTCCACGTGGTATGAGGGATGAGGCGAAGAAGGACCGGTTCCGGCGGCTGCCGGAGCGGCCGGACCCGGCCGAGTGGCGGGCCGGGGTGGATGAGGAGCCGTTGCCGCAGGCCATCGCCGAGCCGATGGAGGTGGGCGACACCGGGCTGCGCTGGGTGGCTCCCGAGATGGAGGCGGCGCGGCAGCTCGGCGACGCGATCGTCCGGCGCCGCGAAGCCCGAAAGTGAGCCGCGAAGCTCGTAAGCAAGAAGCCCGAAAGCAAGCGGCTCGTAGCTGGTGAACCCCTCAGCCTTGCCGGCGCCGGCAGGCCGCAGGTGATGAGGTCGAAGCGGCGGCCCGCGTCGTCCCGGGTCTCGAAACGGGGCGACCTCCACCTCGACGCCGTGGCCTCGTGCGACGTCCGCCATGCGCTCGTCCACCTCGACCCCCCAGCACGGCCAGCCCCCGGCCGAAAGCCCTCCGTACCGGTCCGACAGGGCTTGAACCTCAAGTGGCTTGAGATCCGATAGTGACGGTATGGACGACAACGAGCTGTACTCGATCGGGGATGTGGCGCGCCGCACCGGGCTGAACGTCAGCGCCATCCGGTACTACTCCGACCTCGACATCGTCGCGCCCACCCGCGTCACCGACGCCGGCCACCGCCTGTACGACGTCCGCGCCATCGCGCGACTGGAGCTCATCCGCACCCTCAGGGAGCTGGACGCCGGCCTGGACGGCATCCGCCGACTGCTCGACGGTGAGACGTCGCTGCACGATCTCCTCACGGCGCATCTGGAGATCGTCGAACGCCAGGAACGCGGCCTGCGGGCCCGGCGGGCCGTGCTGCGGACCCTGGTCAAGCAGGGCGGCACCGCCGACCAGGCGGCCCTGATGCGCAAGCTCGTCTCGATGCCCGACGAGGAGCGCGAGCGGCTGATCGACGACTTCTGGAACGACGTCGGCGAGGGACTCGACGTGCCCGCCGGCTTCGTGGACCGGCTGCGGACGATGCGGCCGCGCCTGCCGGAGGACCCGACGCTCACCCAGCTCGAAGCCTGGATCGAGCTGGCCGATCTGGTCCAGGGCGCGGAGTTCAGGAACAAGGTCCGCTCCTACCTCCACGACACCTACTCCACCTCCCCGGGACGGGACCTGGCCGCCACCCCCGTACAGGACTTCATCTACGAGACGGGGACGGCGATCATGGAGGAGATCACGGCGGAGGTCCGTTCCGGGCTGCCGCCGGAGTCGCCACGGGCACGGGACCTGGTCGTCCGCATGGCGGCCGCGGCCGCCGAGGCCGTCGGCACGCACTCCACGCCCGAGTCGCGCGAACGCATGGCCGCCGGGTTCCTCATGGCCGAGCGGTTCGAACGGGAGGAGCCCGAGGAGTCGCCCCGGTACGACGCCACCCATGGCAGGTACATGTCCCTGGTGGCCGTGATCAACGGCACCCCGCCCGACACGGGCGACGAGTTCGCCTCGCTCGCGGCGTGGCTGGCGGCGGCCCTGCACGCTTCCGCCCAGCCGGGCCCGGCTCGATAGCATCCGGCAGATGCTGCTCCTGGTCCGCCATGCCATGCCCGCCTACGGTCCGGCCGTGCCGCCGCACGAATGGGAGCTCAGCGCCGAGGGCCGGCAGGCGGCCCGCCGGCTGATCGCGCGGCTGCCCGCAGGCGCCCGGCTCGTCTCCAGCGGCGAGGTGAAGGCCTGGCAGACCCTGGGCGGCGACGAAGCGGTCACCCGCGATCGGCGGTTCGACGAGGTCACCCGGGTGGAGCCGTGGGAGGGCGACTATCGCGAGCTGCGGCGCGCCTACGTGGACGGCGCGGACTACCCGGGCTGGGAGCCGCGCGCCGAGGTCGCCGAGCGCTTCGACGCGGGCCTCACCGAGCGGCTCGCCCTCGCCGGCGGGCGCCCGCTCGTGGTGGCGACGCACGGCATGGCGATGACCGTCTGGGTGGCGGCCCGGCTGGGCCTGGACAGCCCCGGCGGCTTCTGGGCGGACCTCCGCTTCCCCGACGCGCATCGCGTCGATCTGGCGTCGGGCACCGTCGAGCGCATCGGCGGGGGATAGGCGTCAGGCGATCTCGACGTAGTCCAGCTCGGCCGCGAACGGGCCCTCGTCGTGCTGGAAGCGCAGCGTGTTCCAGCCCTGGTCCAGCCGCACCTTGGCCGTCGCGTTCCCCCAGGTGTCCCAGGTGCGGTCCCGATAGTGCACGATGCGCTTGGCGGCGCCGTTCACCGTCAGGTATTGGCGCGCGTCGCCGTCGCCGGCGCGATAACGCACGTCCACCGTGTACGTGCCGGCTCTGGGGACCTGCACCTTGATCTCGACCCAGCTGTCCGGATAGTTCAGGTGGCCCATCGAGGCGTTGCCCGAGGCGCCCTCGATGTTGAACAGGGGCATGGCGTTGAAGGGGGCGCCGTCCTCGGCCTCGTAGCGGACCGGCGCATTCCGTACGACGGCCAGGGTAATCAGGACGATCAGGGCCACCACGGCCGCCGGCACGGTCGCGACCAGCAGGACCGTACGGCGGCGCGGGCCGGGTGCCATCGCAGCGGGCTCCGGTGCCCCCGTGGCGGCGGATGCGACGTCGCCGGCGGATGCGACGTCGGCGGCGGGCGACCGGCCGCGTAGCTGCGCGCGCAGCCCCAGCATCGAGACGACCAGCCCCACCGCGCCCGTGAACATGCCGATCACGCTGGCCCGCTGGTTCAGCCCCTCCAGCACGTGACCCGGCAGCCGGAGCGGATCGACGAGGAACCAGGTGAGCACCGAGACCACCAGCACCACGATCGCGGCGACCCGCACGGCCCGCCACGCCAGCGAACCGGGTGCCCGCTCCCGCCTTTCCGCCGCCTTCGTCATAGTTCCAGAGTGACCTCTCGATCACTCCGGCGAGCGCGGGTAGGCGGATTATTACCGTTTGTGGCGAACGGCGGCGGCCGGGGTCATTCCTCGGCCGGCTCCGCCCAGGCCCGCTCGATCACCGGCACCCAGCTCGTGGCCGGTGCCGGTGACCACGACGCGCACCTGACGGCGACCGGCGGGGACCGTCCCGGTGCCGATGATCTACCCTGCTGTCATGCAGCACCTCTGCGACTGACCCAGCAGCCGTCCCGCGCACCCGCGGGGCACGCCACTTCTCCCCGGTCGCCACCCGGGTTCCGACACCACTGCTGGAGTCATCGAGTGCTGCCTTCCTGCCGCCCATCCTCCGTGTCCCTGCGCCGCAACGCCGATTTCCGGCGGCTCCTCTGCGCCTGCGCGTTCAGCCTGACCGGCGACTGGTTCGCCTTCGTCGCCCTGAGCGGCTTCGTCTACCACCACACCGGCTCGGCCGGGTGGACGGCGCTGCTGTTCGCGATCAACTCCCTGCCAGGGGTGCTGCTGTTTCCGCTGATCGGCCCGATGACCGACCGCTTCGACCGGCGACGTCTGCGCGTGGCGTGCGACCTGGGCGCGGTGGTGCCGGTCATCGGCCTGCTGGTCGCCTTCCACGCCGGTTCGGTGGCGGCGGCCCTGGGGTGCCTGGCCGTGCTGTCCGTGCTCGCCGCGGTGTCCGGCCCCATCCCCGAGACCGCGCTGCCGAACCTGGTCGCCGCCCGGGACCTGCCCCTCGCCCAGACGCTGATCGGCAGCCTGTACTCGGCCGGACTGCTGGTGGGAGCCGGGCTCGGGGGCGTGGTCACCGCGGCCTGGGGGACCTCGGCCACCCTGCTCGTCGACGCCGCCTCGTTCGTGGTCTCCGCGCTGCTCGTGGCCCGGATCGAGCGGCCGCTCTCCAGCGCCGTGGCGACGGGCCGGCTGCGGGTACGGGCCGACGCCGCCGAGCTCTGGCGGTTCCTGCGTTCTACGCCCGTGGCGTCGGCCCTGCTCTGGCTGACCGCCGGGCTGCGGCTCAGCTACGGGATGGTCGGGCTCCTGCCCCTCTTCGCCCTCGACCGCTTCCACACCGGCGACGCCGGAACCGGCGCCCTGTACCTCGCGCAGGGGCTCGGCGCGGTGCTCGGCCCCTTCGCGGGCCGGCTGCTCGCGGGCCACTCGCACCGCAGGCGGCTGTACGTGGCCGGGGCGGCCCTGGCCGTCTTCGGCCTCGGCTACCTGCTCCTCGCCCACAGCACCGGCCTCGGCCAGGGGATGGCCGCGGCCGTACTGGGCCACGTCGGGGTGGGCGCGTGCGCGATCCTCGCACTCAACGGCCTGCAACTGACCACGCCCGATCACCTGCGCGGGCGCGTCATGGTGCTCGTCTTCAGCCTCTCGGCCGGGCTCCAGGGGGTCTCGACGCTCGCGGTCGCCCCCATGGCCGCGACCGTCGGGACCACCGGAACGACGCTGCTCCTCGGAGCCTTCGCCGTCGCGTACGCGATCGGCTGGTCGGTCGTCGTGTCGGTGACCGGGCCGCCGAGGGGCCGCGGCCGCCGGCTGACGGGCCTCCCTACATGCTGACGGGCCTCCCAACGGGCAGGCGGGCCGCCCTGCCGGGCAGGCGGGGCTCTCTACGGGCAGGCGGGCGAGAGCACCTGCCAGGGCGAGCAGTTGTCGGCGGAGGACGAGCAGCACAGCCGCCTGCTCCAGCCGGCCGCGCGGCACTGGTACTGGTACCCGCACACGGCCGCCGCCTTCACCTCGGGAAGTACCAGCGCCAATGCCCGGTCGATGAGCGTACTCACGTTCTGCCTCCTCGTAGTCCCTGCACGTTTCCGCGATTGTCGGGACGGGCGCTGGCGGGCTGTTAGCGCGGCGATAGCGCGGCCCGAAAGGGGCGGAGAGGTCAGGCCGCCCGGCGGCTCATGATCAGATCGGCGGGAACGCGTACGGGCGCGCACAGGGTCTGGCCGTGCTCGTCGAACAGCTCGTCGCGGGAGCCGAAGAGGCCCAGGTCGGCGTGGACGTGGCCGGAGAGGTCGCAGGCGGAGCAGGTGGCGCCGTCCCAGTCCACGGCGGTGCGCGCGACCGCGTCGAAGAGCGTTTCCCCGGCCGTGTTCGTGAACCGGCCCCCTGCCCGCAGGGCGGAGAGGTCGCCGTACAGCTCGGAGACGGGCAGCCACCGGTCGTCGAGGAGGAACTCCGGCCAGGCGAGGATCACCTGCCGGGGGATCAGCGCGCGCAGCCGGGGGAAGCGCGGATGCCAGAAGCGCCCGTCGAGCAGCAGCCCCCTGACCCGCGTGGGGATCCCGTGACCACGAGCCAGGCCCTCCAGCAGGGCCAGTCGCCGGCTGCAGGACCCCTGGCCCAGCCGCAGGGTCGTGGAGATGCGACGCCGCTCGTTCATCGCGTAGACCGGACGGACGCGGGCCGCGACGAGCCGGTGGGCCGCGATCAGGAACGCCCGCCCGTCGAGGCCCTGGGCTTCGTCCAGCAACTCCAGCACGCGGGGATGCCGCCAGTCGAGGATGGGCGTGGCCGCTGTACCGCCCGCGGCCATGCGGCGCCTGCCCGGATGCACTCGGCGATCATAACGGGGTGGACGCCTGCGGGGCAGGCGTCCACCCCGGTGCGGGTTACTCGAAGGCGAGGCTCTGCCAGGTCTTCACCTCGTCCGCGGACAGCGCCCTGGCGAGGATGGCGGCGCGGTCCACGGCGCCGGTCAGGCGCTGGCCGCCGTTCTGGTCGGCCGCGAAGCGCAGGGGGCGGGCGGTGCAGCCGGTGATGCCGTCGGTGCTGGTCTGGGCGGTGGCCTTGGGTTCGCCGTCCACGTACGCGGTGATCGTCCCGGTACGGTCGAGCGTGACCACCACGTCGATCCAGCGGCCGGTGGGCACGGTGGCGTTCAGGCCGGTGTTGGCCCCGGCGCCGATGAAGCGCAGCGTGTTGCCGGGAGTGATGTCGATGAGCACACCGTCGGTCCCGGGGTCGCCGGACACCTGGGAGTCGAACAGGCGGCGGTAACCGGAGCCGCCGATCTTGACCTGGGCCGCGAACGTGGCCTCCCGGACCAGGCCGAGGGTGGTCGCGCCCGTCGTCAGGTACGTGTCGCCGTCGAGGACCAGGCCGCTGCCGGTGGGCGCGGTGGTGTCGTAGGCGGGGGTGCCGGTGACGGTGGCGTCGCGGTCGTGGCCGGAGGTGTCGGCGACGGTGCCGCCCTCCTTCGGGTCCCAGGCGACCAGGAGGGAGCCGGGTTCGGGCGGCGCGCAGGGGTCGAGGCCGAGTGCGGCGGTCGTCGAGGCCCGCCACGAGCCGGTGACCGAGGCGGTGAGCACGGCGCTCCGGGAGCCGTCCGCCGGGCCGGGGGTGACGGTGAAGACGGCGGTGCGCGTGCGGCCGGGGGACGTGGCGGGCAGGTGACGGGTGGCCGTCACCGTGACCCGAGCCTCGAACGGCGTGCCCGGCATGGCCGTGGCGGGCGCCTCCATGGCGACCGCGGCCTCGTTCTGGATCGTGTACGCCTGGCCGGCGCGGGCGTTCCAGGTGAGGGTGTCGCCGTGGCGGCGCGCGTCGACCTCGTGGCCGCGCTCGTCGAGGACCCGGTAGCGCCCGGCGATGAACGGCGACCTGACCTTGAGCGGGCCGCTCCCGCCGGGCCGCACGGTGACGGTGTCGGGCGCGCCGCCCTTCCAGGTGGCGTCCACGGTGACGTTCCCTCGGGCGCGCAGCCCGGTCACGGAGCCGTTCTTCCAGGTGGAGGGCAGGGCGGGCAGGACGTGGACGACGTCGTGCTGACTCTGCACGAGCATCTCGGCGATCCCCGAGGTGGCCCCGAAGTTGCCGTCGATCTGGAACGGCGGATGGGTGTCCCAGAGGTTGTCCAGGGTGGAGGTCTTGAGCTGCTCGGCGAGCATCTTGTGGGCGTGGTCGCCGTCCAGCAGCCGTGCCCAAAAGTTGATCTTCCACGCCTTGGACCAGCCGGTGCCGCCGTCGCCGCGCGCGGTCAGCGTGACCTTGGCCGCCTCGGCCTCCGGCGTGCCCGCTTCGATCTGGTTGGCGGGGTGCAGGGCGTACAGGTGGGAGACGTGCCGGTGGGTGTCGGACCTCGCGTCCCAGTCGCTCTTCCACTCCTGGAGCTGGCCCCAGGAACCGACGCGCAGGCCGGGGTCGAGCTTGGCCAGGGCGGCGCTCACCTCGGCGCGGAAGCTCGCGTCCACGTTCAGCTTCTCGGCCGCGGCCAGGGCGTTGCCGAGCACCTCGCGGACGATCTGCTGCGACATCGACGCGCCGGCGGAGAAGTCGCCGTGCTCGGGGGAGTAGCTGGGCGAGGCGACCAGCTTGCCGTCACGCGGATCGGTGTGCAGGAAGTCGAGCCAGAACTCCGCCGCGCCCTTGATCACCGGGTACGCGGTGTCGCGCAGGTAGCCGGTGTCGCCGGTGAAGCGGTAGCTGTCGTACAGGTGCTGGGTGGTCCAGGCGGCGGCCTCGGGGAACCAGAAGGCGGTGGCCCAGTCGTGCATGCCGGTGAACCCGAACGGGTTGGTCTCGTTGTTGACCACCCAGCCGCGGGCGCCGTACATGTCCTGCGCGGTCTTGCGGCCGGGGGCGACCATGGCGGAGATGTAGCGGTCGTACGGCTTGGTCGTCTCGTGCAGGTTGGTCTGCTCGGCGAGCCAGTAGTTCATCTGCAGGTTGATGTTGACGTGGTAGTCGGCTCCCCAGGGCGGGCTGGTGGAGTGGTTCCACACGCCTTGGAGGTTGGCCGGCAGCAGGTCGTTCTCGCGGGAGGAGGAGATGAGCAGGTAGCGGCCGTAGGCGAAGAACAGCTCCTCCAGCGCCCGGTCGTCGCCGGCGGCGCCGCCGGTGTAGTCCTTGCGCAGCCGGTCGGTGGGGACGGCGGGCGTCGTGCCGCCGAGGTCGAGTTCCACCCGGTCGAAGAGCTTGCGGTAGTCGGCGGTGTGCGCGCGGCGCAGCTCGTCGTAGCTCCTGGACGCGGCGGCGTCCACGGCCGCGGTGACCTTGGCGTGCGGGTCGGCGCCCCGGTAGGCGGGGTAGTCGTCGGCGTAGTCGGTGCCGGCCGACAGCACGAAGACGGCGCTGTCGGCGCCGGTGACGGTGATCGCGTCCCCTGCGTCGGTACGGGTGCCGCCCTGCGCGATCACCTGCACCTGCGCCTCGAACCGCATCTGGTTGTCGCCGAGCTGCCCGCGGATGGTGAGCCGGCCGCCGGCCGCGGTGACCGTCTTGTCGTCGCGCGGCGAGCTGTGCCGCAGCGTGAACGACACCTTGCCGCGCCGGTCGGCCGACAGCCGGCCGACGATCACGTTGCCCGGGTTGCTGGCGAAGTATTCACGCGAGTAGCGGACCCCGCCCGCGGTGTAGCCGACCCGGGCCACGGCCTCGCGCAGGCTCAGCTCGCGCCGGTAGGCGGAGGGGTCGGCGGGCGCGTCGGCGAGATCGAGAAGCAGGTCGCCGAACGTCTGGTACGCCCCGAAGCCCGTCTTGGGCTGGCCCAGCGTGGCGGCCACGTCCTCGGGGCTCATCCGGCCGTCGCGGTCGATCTGCCGCTGGACCTCGGCGATCGCGCCGGGGCGCGGCGACCTCCAGTTGCCGAAGTCGTAGCCGGGTGAGCCGGGGCCGCCGGTCCATAACGTCTTCTCGTTGAACTGGATCCGCTCGGAGGCCACCCCGCCGAAGATCATCGCCCCCAGGGGGCCGTTGCCGATGGGCAGTGCCTGGGTCTCCCAGTCCGTGGCGGGCTTGTCGTACCAGAGCGTCAAGTCATCGGGTGTCTTGCGGTCTTCGGTGACCGCTTGGGCGGAGGCGGGCAGTCCGGTGGCGAGCAGGAGTGCGGCGAGCAAGGCGGAGTTGAGGCGGCGTCGTGGGGGGTGGGCCACGGATCCCTCCGATCACATGGAAACCTTGACCTTAGGAGATAGCATCGAAACCTGCCCTTAACAAGAGTTGACATCCGATGTATGCGTCGGGGGTGCCGCCATGCTCACGAAGGCCGGTGGGCGGGCAGGAGATCCGATGACTGCCGGTCAGTCGTCCACGAGGAGCGGGGTGCGCGGCGGGCCGTCGGCGAGCAGGGAGGCCGGCAGGCTCGGCAGCGGGTGACGCCGCTGCGACGGTCGTGGCTGGAGAACGGCAGCAGCCGGTCGGCGTCGTCCACGAGCACGACCCGCGCGCTGGGACGCGGCACCGGGCCGTCCATCTCGGTCTCCTTCACGTTGATTTGCGGATAATCCGTTCCGGAACCACTTGGGTAGGCTGAAGAGCATGACCGCGATGGCCCCCGCCCGTACCGCGACCGATCTGTCGTTCCTGCTCGACCACACCAGCCACGTGCTGCGCACGCGCATGGCCGCGGCGCTGGCCGAGATCGGCCTGACCGCGCGCATGCACTGCGTGCTGGTCCACGCGCTGGAGGAGGAGCGTACCCAGATCCAGCTCGCCGAGCTGGGCGACATGGACAAGACCACGATGGTGGTGACCGTGGACGCGCTGGAGAAGGCCGGTTACGCCGTACGCCGGCCCTCCAGCGTCGATCGGCGCGCCCGGATCATCGCGGTCACCGACAAGGGCGCGGAGATCGCCGCGCGCAGTCAGGAGGTCGTGGACGGCGTGCACCGCGACGCGCTCGCGTCCCTGCCGGACGACGAGCGCGAGGTGCTGGTCCGGGCGCTGAACCGGCTGGTCGGCGGCCATCTCGCCACGCCGGTGGAGAGCCCGCAGGTGGCCCGCAGGGCGCGCGAGCGGCAGCGGTAGCTCCGGTGCGCGCCAAAAATAGATCCGAAAAATATCGTCTGTAACGGAACTATCTGTTACGGTCTCTCCTGTCGACGCCGCCGCGCCGGCGTGCCACACCTTGATCGGGAGAGACCGTGCCGTATTCGCCTGACTCGCGCTGGACCGCACTGGGCGTGCTGTCCGCCACCGGATTGATGACCGTCCTCGACGGCAGCATCGTGACCGTCGCGCTGCCCACGATCCAGCGGGACCTGGGCTTCACGCCCGCCGGGCTGAGCTGGATGGTCAACGCCTATCTGATCGCCTTCGGCGGGTTGCTGCTGCTGTCGGGCCGGCTGGGGGACCTCATCGGCCGCAGGAAGCTGTTCATGGCCGGGAACGTGATCTTCACGGCCGCGTCGTTGCTGGCCGGCGTGGCCGGCGGCCCGGGGATGCTGATCACGGCCAGATTCCTGCAAGGCGTGGGCAGCGCGATGGCCTCGGCGGTCGTGCTGGGCATCCTCGTGACGCTGTTCACCGAGCCACGGGAGCGGGCGAAGGCCATCGCGATCTTCAGCTCCACCGGGGCCGCCGGCGCCTCCCTGGGCCAGGTCCTGGGCGGCGTGCTCACCGACGCCTTCGACTGGCCGTGGATCTTCTTCATCAACGTGCCGATCGGCGTGCTGACCATCGCGCTGGCCGTCCGCGCACTGCCCGCCGACCGCGGGATCGGCCTGTCGGCCGGCGCCGACGTCACAGGGGCCGTGCTGATCACCTCCGGGCTGATGCTGGGCATCTACACCGTGATCAAGGTGGAGGAGTACGGCTGGCTCGCCGTCCACACCCTCGGCCTGGGCGCGGTGTCGCTGGCCCTGATCGCCGCGTTCGTGCTGCGGCAGGCCACCGCGAGGACCCCGCTCATGCCGCTGCGCGTCCTGCGCTCGCGCAACGTGGTCGGCGCCAACGTCGCCCAGATGTTGTCCCTGTCGGGCATGTTCGCCTTCCAGGTGCTCTTCGTGCTCTTCATCCAGCAGGTCCTCGGCTACGGCGCCCTGGAGAGCGGGCTGGCCATGCTGCCGGCCGCGGTCGGCATCGGGACGATCTCGCTGTTCGCCTCCGCCCGGCTCAGCGCCCGGTTCGGGGTGAAGGTCGTGCTGCTCGGCGGCCTGGCGATGCTCACGGCCGCCATGCTGCTGCTGACGCGGATCCCCACGGACGCCGGGTACCTCACCCACCTGCTGCCGGTGATGCTGCTGATCTGGGGCGGCGGGCTGGTGCTGCCGGCGCTGGCCACGCTGGGCATGTCCGGGGCGCGGGAGAGCGACGCCGGGCTGGCCTCGGGGCTGTTCAACACCACCCAGCAGGTGGGCATGGCGATCGGCGTGGCGGTGCTGAGCACGATGGCGGCCGGGCGTACCGAGGGGCTGCTGGCCGCCGGGCAGGATCGGGCGTCGGCGCTGGCGGGTGGCTTCCAGCTCGCGTTCGGCATCTCGGCCGGGGTGCTGCTCACGGCCTTCGTGGTGGCCGCGGTCGTCCTGCGCGGGCCCTCGCGCCGGGCCGGCGGCGAGGCCGCGGCTTCTGCGCCGGTGGCGGCCTCCTGAGCCTGGGTTGTGGAAGGCGCGGCGGCCAGGGGCCGCCGCGCCTTCCGCCGTTCCCGAGGTCAGCGTACGTAGATGTCGGGCCTGGCCGGCGTGGGCATGCGGTCGCCGATGAAGAAGCCGGTGTGCGGCGGCTGGTTGTAGGCGGTGTTCTGCCAGGCCACCGAGACGCGGTAGAGCGGGTCGTGCATGAGGGTGTGAATGCGCCGGTCCGTCGGGACGGGCGTGGAATAGACGCGCAGCGCGCGGTTGTCGGAGGTGGGCCAGACGACCTCCTCGCGCCAGTCGCCGAACAGGTCGGCCGACAGCGACGGCGTCGCCTTGGTGCCGTTGTTGGAGTGCACGCCGGAGGCGGTCAGCAGGCGGGTGTCGGAGTCGGTGCCGTACTTGTCGATCCTGGTCTGGTCCAGCAGCTCCCTGACCGGGTCGCCGTCCCACCAGGCCAGGAAGTTGACCGAGGACGGCTTGCGGCCGGCGGTGTTGCCGGTGACGCTGCGCAGGTTGCCGTCGGTGGCCGACCAGAACTCGCCGGCCACCCGGACGGTGGAGATGTCCCCGGCCACGCCGCGGCCGTTGTCGGAGCCCGAGGCGGTGGACCAGAGGATCGAGCCGTTGCCCGGGTCGATGTAGAGCGAGCCCGGCTGGGAGGTGGACTCGCTGACCTTGAAGTACTCCAGCCCGGCCCTGGCGGGGTCGAAGTCGCCGAGGTGCTGGGCGTCGCCGTGGCCGGTGCTGGTGCTCCACATGCCGCTGCCGTTGTCGTTCACGGCCATCGCGCCGTAGACGATCTCGTCGCGGCCGTCGCGGTCGATGTCGCCGACCGACAGGCTGTGGCTGCCCTGCCCGGCGTACTGGGAGCCGGAGGCGTTGCTGTCGAACGTCCACCGCTTGGTCAGCGAGCCGTTGCGGAAGTCCCAGGCGGCGATGACGCTGCGGGTGTAGTAGCCGCGGGCCATGATGAGCGAGGGGCGCTCGCCGTCCAGGTACGCCGTCCCGGCCAGGAAGCGGTCCACCCGGTTGCCGTAGTTGTCGCCCCAGGAGGAGACCGTGCCGCGCGGCGGGTCGTAGGAGACCGTCGACAGCGCGGCGCCGGTCTGGCCGCTGAACATGGTCAGATATTCGGGGCCGCTGAGGACGTACCCGCTGGAGTTGCGGTGGTCGGCGCTCGAACTGCCGATCACGGTGCTGCGGCCGTCCCTGGTGCCGTCGGCGGTCTTCATCGCGACCTCGGCCCGGCCGTCGCCGTCGTAGTCGTACACCTGGAACTGGGTGTAGTGGGCGCCGGCCCGGATGTTGCGGCCCAGGTCGATGCGCCACAGGCGGGTGCCGTCGAGGCGGTAGGCGTCCACGAACACGTTGCCGGTGTAGCCGGACTGGGAGTTGTCCTTGGCGTTGGAGGGGTCCCATTTCAGGACGAGTTCGTACGTGCCGTCGCCGTCCAGGTCGCCCACGCTCGCGTCGTTGGCGCTGTAGGTGTAGCCGACGCCGTCAGGGGTGGTGCCGCCGGACGGGGGCTGGATGGGGACGTCCAGGTAGGCGCCGCCGGTGAAGCGGAGCGAGGCGGGGGAGGTGGGCTGCTCGGCGCCGCCGGTCACCGCCCTGACCGTGTACGAGGAGTCGGCGGCGGCGCCGTTGTCCAGGAAGTTGGTCGAGGTGGCCAGCCCGGAGGCGATCCTGGTCGAGCCCCGGTAGAGGTTGAAGGTGACGCCGTCGGGGTCGGTGCCGAGCAGCCGCCACGAGACGAGGTTGCCGGATCCGGAGCGGACGCTGATCAGCCCCCGGTCCAGGTCCTCCATCTGTTTGGTCGGCGGTGCCGCTTGGACGGGGACCGCGGTCGCGGCCAGGGCCAGAACGGCCGCCGCGGCGGCCAGGTGCGGGCGCATGATGGACTCCTTCGCGGATGGTAAGCGCTTTCCCGGCGGGCAAAAAGAAAGTTTCACGGGTGCGGGGGCCGGGTGGTAGCGCTAACAGGGCGGATGGGAGGGACAGAGCTGCGGGAACGTGCACAGGAGCTCCTCGCCGGTGGTGAGCGCGGGTGCGCGTATTAAAGCCAGCAGCCACGTGATCCGCAAGCGCCCTGAAGCGAACGTCTGCCGTGCTCCGCGGGCGTCTTCGTCCGGCCCGCCAATGCCGGGCCCGTTGTTGGGTGGCCGGCCACAAGAATTCCCGGCTCGGGTGGGTGTTGGGTGGTGGGCATGGCCGATCTCATCCTGCGTGGCGGAACGGTGTACGACGGGCTCGGCTCTCCGGCCGTCGTGAACGATGTCGCCATCACCGGCGACCGGGTGGTGGAGGTGGGCCGCGACCTCGGGGACGCGCGCCGGGTGATCGACGTGACCGGGCTGGCGGTGGCCCCCGGGTTCGTGGACGCCCACGCGCACTCCGACCTGGTGCCGCTGATGGCGCGGGCGCAGCCGTTCAAGCTGCTCCAGGGCGTCACCACCGAGGTCAACGGCAACTGTGGCTTCTCCTACGCCCCCGACGCCTCCGCGCTGGAGGAGCTGACCGGCGAGGACGTGCCCGACTGGACATTCGCGCAGTACCTGGACGCCGTCGAGGACGCCGGGCCGACCAACCACGTGGCGACGCTCGTCGGGCACTCGACGCTGCGCGGGGCCGTGGCCGGCTTCGACGAGCGCCTGCGCGAGGGCGACCTGGAACGGATGTGCGAGCTGGCGGCGGCGGCCTTCACCGCAGGGGCGTGCGGGCTGTCGAGCGGCCTCATCTATCCGCCGGGCAGCTACGCCGGCACGGCGGAACTGGTGGCGCTGGCCAAGGTGGCGCACGGGTACGGGGTGCCGTACACGACGCACATGCGCGACGAAGGCGCCGGTTTGGCCGCCGCGCTGGACGAGGCCGTCGAGATCGCGCGGCGGGCCCGCGTCCGGCTGCAGGTGTCGCACTGCAAGGTCGCCGGCCGGGCCAACCACGGGCAGGCGGGCATGCTGCTGGCCAAGCTGCGCCAGGCCCGCCTCGACGGGGTGGACGTGCGCGGCGACCAGTACCCGTACCTGGCGGGGGCCACCATGCTCGCCGCGCTGCTGCCCCCGTCGGCGCTGGCCGGCGGGCAGGCGGGCGGCCTGCTGGCGGCCCCCGCCGAGCGGGCGCGGCTGCGCGCCCTGGCCGAGTCCGGCGGGACCGGCGCGGGGCTGTGGCAGGACGCCGCTCCTGACGCGGTGCTGGTCACGGGGCACGCCGAGGAGGCTCACGCCGGTCGCACGCTGGCCGCGCTCGCCGCCGACCCGGCCTTCGCCCATCTCGGCGGGGACGCGTGGGAGGTCGCGTGCGCGCTCATCGCCGCCGACCCGGCCGCCACGATGGTGATCTCGCTGATGTCCGAGCAGGACGTGACCGAGATCATGCGCGATCCGCTCATCGGCGTCGGCTCCGACAACGGGACGCCGGTCGGTCTTGAGCACCCTCGGACGTGGGGCTGCTTCCCGCGGTTCTTCGGCACGTACGTACGCGACCAGCGACTGCTCCCGCTGGAGGAGGCGGTGCGCAAGGCCACCTCGGCGACCGCCGACCAGTTCGCCCTGCACGGACGGGGCTGGCTCGGCCCCGGCTCGTGGGCCGACGTCTGCGTCTTCGACCCGGAGACGATCGGCCATGCCGGTACGTACGCGGACCCGTCCGTCCGGCCGTCCGGCGTCGCGTACGTGCTTCTCGAAGGGCGGGTGGTGGTGGAGTCGGGCGACTTCACCGGCGAGCGCAGAGGACGCGTCCTGCGCGCCGGGCAGTGATGACCGGCACCCCGGAGCCGGCGCAGCCCTGTGACCGACGCTGTGACCGACGCTGTACGTGCTGACGGGGTGCGGGCTCTCATGACCGGTGGCGCTCCCAGCGGACCTCGCCGTCCTCCCACCGCTCCGTCGGGCTCAGACCGGCCGCGGTGGCGACGGAGGCCGAGGCCGCGTGGTCGGGGTGGATGTGCGCCACGACCGTGTCGACCTCCCGTTCCATGAGGTGCTCGACCAGGGCGACGGCGGCCGCGCGGGCCAGCCCGCGGCCCTGCCACGGCGTGCCGACCACCCAGGCGACCTCGGCGGTGCGTCCGTCGATCGTGGCCTGCACGTAGCCGACAAGCCGGTCCTCCGCGCGCGGCCGGATCACCCAGTTGCGCCAGCCGGGCGGCCCCGAGGTCTGCCGCTCGTAGCGGGTGCGCAGCTCGGGCTCGCTCAGCGGGGCGCCGCCGGTGAACTCGTGCAGGGCCGGGTCGGAGAGCACGCCCGCCATCTCGCCCGCGTGATCGGGATGGAGGGGGATGAGGGCGAGAAGCGCCGTCTCGATGCGGTCCATCCGCCCACGATAGGGCTCCGCAAGTGGCGCTGTCGGCAGGTGTTGGCGGCCTCGGGGTGACAACGAACGACCTTGGCCCATACCAGGGCGAAGCGGAGAGTTGAGTAGACCTCTACGCGGGAGACTCCAATGACACTGCAGATTCCGACGCCCGGCGAGCGGATCTCCGAGACGATCAGCCGTCTGCGGGACACGGCGGGGCCGGTCGTCCGCGTCGAGCTCCCGGGCGAGGTCGGCGCGTGGGTCGTGAGCTCGTTCGAGGCGGTCGAGTACGTCCTCACCAACGACGGCACGCTGTTCAGCAAGAACCCGCGCAACTTCCCCGCGCTGAACGACGGCACCATCCCGCCCGACTGGCCGATCCGCCAGGTCATCTCGGGCGACCACCTGCTGGTCAAGGACGGCGCGGACCACCGGCGGCTCCGCGGGCTGGTCAACCGGGCCTTCACGCCCGGCCGGGTGCAGGCCATGGGGCCGCGCATCCAGCAGATCACCGACGACCTGCTCGACCGGATGGACGGCCAGGACGGTGTGGTCGACCTCGTCCGGGTCTTCAGCGAGCCGCTGCCGATCGCGGTGATCTGCGAGCTGTTCGGCGTGCCGGAGGAGGAACGGCACCTGATCCGCGCGTACACCAACGTGCTGCTGTCGCACAACGCCACGCCGGAGGAGGCGGCCGCGGCCGGCGGAGGGCTGCTGGGATACCTGCGTGAGTTCATCGATCGCCGGCGGGTGGAACCCGGCGACGACCTCACCACGGGCCTGATCCGGGTGCAGGAGGAGGACGGCGACCGCCTGTCCGACGACGAGATGGTGTGGTTGCTCTGGCTGGTCCTCATCGCCGGTCACGAGACGACCGTGCACCTGATCGCCAACACGGTGATCGCCCTGGGCTCGGATCCCGAGCAACTGGCCAGGGTGCGGGCGGACGACGCCTGGGAGGACGTGGTCGAGGAGGCGCTGCGCAGCCGCAACTCCGTGGTCAACGTCTTCTTCCGGTACGCGCTCGAAGACGTGGTGGTGGGCGGGACCACGATCCCGGCGGGCGAGCCGGTCATCGTCACGCTCGCCGGGGCGGGCACGGACCCGGCCAGGTTCGGCTCGGACGCCGCCCGCTTCGACGCCACCCGCGAGCCCGACGTGCATCTCGGCTTCGGCAGGGGGCCGCACTTCTGCCTGGGCGCGCCGCTGGCCCGGCTGGAGGTGCGGATCGCGCTCGCGTCTTTGTTCGGCCGGTATCCGGAGCTACGGCTGGCGATCAAGGAGGACGAGATCGCCTACACCTCCTCGATCATCACAGAAGGCCCGCTGGAACTCCCCGTCATCCTGGGCCCCCGCACCTGACCACCCCGCCCGCCCGGTGACCGCCGCGCCCGGGCGGGTGCGGGGGTGGGTCAGTCGCCGCTGAGGCTGTTCAGCAGGTCGGTGACGCCGATGGCGTCCAGGAGTGAGGTCGGGGCCTGGTCCTCCTGGTCCTCCTGGTCCATCTGGTACACCACGTCCTCCTGCGGGACCTGGCCCGGCTGGGCGGCGGGGGGCAGGCAGGGTGCCGGGGCGGCGATCAGGGAGTCCACGAGTTGCTGGACGCCGAGGGCCGACAGCAGCGACTTGGGGCGCGGCGCGGTGGGGGCGCAGGCCTGCTTGCTGGTCGTGAAGAGCGTTGCGAGGTACTGCGCGACCCGCTCAGGGTCCTCCTCGGGCGGCAGCAGCGAGGTCGTGGTGTGGTTGGTGCCGTGGCTGCAGACGACCGCGTTGTAGACCAGGCCCTCCATCGTCTCCCCGTCCTGCTGGGCCGTCCCCGGGGCCGGGGTGACGGATGGCGTCGGAGCTGGAGCGGGGATCGCGGGCGGCGCGTACGGATTCGCCGTCCCCGCGCCCGTCCCGTAGGCGCCCTCCATGGTCCTGAGGCCCGCGACCGAGTCCATGAGCCCGCCGACCACGTCGGCGGTGACCGTGCCCAGCCACGGCGGAGGCGGCGTGACGTTCACGACCCTGCCGTCGTGGGTGGTGCACTCGACGGGCGGAAAGGCGGCTTCCTCTTCCGCGTGCGCCGCCCCGGCGGGTGCCAGCAGAACGGCGGAAGTCGCGACGAATAGGGCAATGGCCTGCCTGGACATGATGCTCCCTGAAGGGCGTTGATCGGCTTTTCGAAGCGATCATTACCCTTGGTGGCGGTTCGGTTACTCCATAGTTGGATCTAGCCCTCTTTACCGGTGCGCTCGGAGTCCCTGGTCCTGGCTAATATATGAGTACTGTTATATCTCTGGAGAGGAACCCCCTTGCGTCCCCCGATAGAACCGTACGACCACGGCATGCTCGACACCGGCGACGGCAACCTCATCTATTGGGAGGTCTGCGGCAACCCGGACGGCAAGCCCGCGCTCGTCGTCCACGGAGGCCCCGGATCGGGATGCAGCACCGGCGTCCGCCGCAGCTTCGACCCCGAGCGCTACCGCATCGTGCTGTTCGACCAGCGCAACTGCGGCCGCAGCCGGCCGCACGCCAGCGACCCGGCCACCGACCTGAGTCGCAACACCACCCAGCACCTCATCGCCGACATGGAGCAGCTGCGCGAGCACCTCGGCATCGACAAGTGGC
Organism: Nonomuraea maheshkhaliensis; assembly: GCF_039529435.1. Classification (NCBI taxonomy): domain Bacteria; kingdom Bacillati; phylum Actinomycetota; class Actinomycetes; order Streptosporangiales; family Streptosporangiaceae; genus Nonomuraea; species Nonomuraea maheshkhaliensis. The sequence goes on along the minus strand of NZ_BAAAMU010000069.1, from coordinate 7,366 downwards.
TGCTGTACGGCGGTTCGTGGGGCTCGACGCTGATCCTGGCCTACGCCGAGACCTATCCGGAACGGGTGTCGGAGATCGTCATCCCGGCGGTCACGACGACCCGCCGCTCCGAGATCGACTGGCTCTACCGGGGCGTCGGCCGCTTCTTCCCCGAGGCGTGGGACCGGTTCAGGGACGGCGTGCCCGAGGCCGACCGCGACGGCGACCTGCTCGCCGCGTACGCCAGGCTGCTGTCCGACCCCGACGACAAGGTCCGCGAGAAGGCCGCCATCGACTGGATCACCTGGGAGGACGCGGTGATCTCGATGGAGTCGAACGGCAAGCCCAACGCCTACAGCGATCGCCCCGCCGACGCCATCATGGCGATGACCCGGATCTGCGCCCACTACTTCTCCAACGGCGCCTGGCTGGAGGAGGGCGTGCTGCTGCGCGAGGCCGGGCGGCTGAAGGGCATCCCCGGCGTGCTGGTCCACGGCCGCCTCGACATGGGCGGCCCGCCCCAGACCGCCTGGGAGCTGGCGAAGGCCTGGCCGGACGCCGAGCTGATCATGGTGGAGGACTCCGGCCACACCGGCAGCGACACGATGCGCGACGCCATCTTCACGGCCATCGACCGCTTCGCCGACCGGTGAACCCGCGGCTCGCGATCATCTGGGGGTCTGGACGGTGCCCCTGGCGACCATCGCCTCGCCGTCGGTCGATTCCGTACGGATGAGCCGCGGGTTCGAAAAGGCCGGTCGGCGGACAGGGCGCGACGATGCGCCGCGAGGCGGCCGTCGCTACCCCTTGTCCGCTCGCTGACCTGCGGTAACCGTAGCGCTGCGGCTCGCGCGGCGACCACCTATTTATGCGTGCGGCCGGTACGCGGGCGCGACGGGCCCTCAGGGGGCAGCACCTCGACCGACGTCTTGCGGATGTGGTCGTAGACCAGCGACGTGCGCACGTCGGCGATGTTGCGATGGCGGGCCACGTGGTCGAGCACGAAGTCGCGCAGGTGCCCGGCGTCGCGCACGCCCACCTGGATGATGAAGTCGTCCCCGCCCGACACGACGAACACGGCCAGCGTCTCGGGCAGGGCGGCCACGTAGTCGCGGAAGCCCTCGACGGCCTCGCGGATCTTCGGGTGCAGCCGGACGTTGATCAGCGCCTGCACGGGACGGCCGACGGCGTCGAGGTTCACCTCGGCGTGGAAGCCCTCGATGACGCCCGCCGAGCGCAGCGAGCGCACCCGCTCCAGGCAGGTCGAGGGGGCGATGCCGAGGTGCTCGGCCAGCTCCTTGTTGGTCTGGCGGCCGTCGCGCTGCAACTCGGCGAGTATCGCCGCATCAAGTTCGTCCACGTACGCATCCTGCCACGACTTTCCGAACTTCCTTCGGAAGCAGCCGTTCCGAGTTGTCATATCGACGGCACGGATGTGAATCTCCGGAGAGAACTTCGGAGAGGAGATAGCCGGATGAGCGTGCTCGACGAGCTCGACCGCCGTACCGACCTGCCCACCAAGGAGCTCGCGGTCAAGTGGGCGATCGTCATCGACCGCGACCTGCCCAAGGGGTTGCAGGCCAACGCCGCCGCCTGCCTGGCCGCGTCCGTGGCGGCCACCGTGCCGGCGATCGTCGGGTCGGGCGGCGCGGACGCCTCCGGCGCCGTCCACAGCGGGCTGCCGTGGACGGGCTGCACGGTGCTGGGCGCGCCCGCCGCGATCGTGGCCAGGATCAGGAACGAGGCGGCGGCCGAGCCCGAGCTGGTGCTCTGCGACATGGCCGCCATCGCCCAGCGGGCCAGCGTGTACGACGACTATCTCGCCGAGCTGGCCCGCACCGAGGACCCGCCCTACTACGCGGTCAGCCTCTTCGGCCCGAGGGCGCTGGTCGAGCGGCTCACGGGACGGCTTCCGCTGCTGCGATAGACCTCCTACACGGGAGGAACCAGGGTGAAATAGCGGTCGAGCGCTGACGTGTCCCCCTGTACGTCGAGTCCGTCGGCCGGCAGCCGGCCCCACAGGAACAACATCAGGTCGGACGCCGTGCCGGCCAGCTCGACGTCCGCCTGTCCCCCGTCTTCCAGCCGTACGTGCTCGCCGTCGAAGCGCACCAGCCACTCGCCCGGCCCGTCGGTCCGGACGAACCTGTAGCTTTCCCCCTTCCCCGGCGGCGCCGGCGACCAGGTGCGCCGGGCCGGGGCCATGACCTCGAACGTCTGCGGGATCGCGTCCACGGCGACGTCCGCGGCGATCGGGCGGGCCGTGCCGACGGCGTTCTCGGCGTCCCACCGGTGCACCGCGGCCTCGATGACCTGCATGCGCAGCCAGAAGCCGGCGGTCTGCTCCCGCGACCAGGTCCACGCGGGGTCGCCGGGCGCGTGCAGCGTGAACTGCTCCGCGAGCCGCTCCACCCCTTCGTCGAACCAGTCGAGCAGGGTGGACGGGATCGGCCCCGCGCTGGGCGTGCCGTCCATCGCCGGCCATCCCTCCATGCTGGGCGGTGATTCGGTACGGGCCACCGTGGGGAGGTCGGGCGGCTCGGGCAGCCGGTCCCTGATGACGACGAGGACGAACCGGTGCGCCCCGCCCAGGTGGAACACGAGGTCGGCCATGGACCAGCCGGGGCAGGAGGGCACGAGGGTCGTCCCGCCACGGTCGGCGGCCCGGCGGGCGGCGCTCCCGAAGGCCCGCGCCTCCCGCCGGAAACGTGCGGCAGCTTCCATGGCCTCACTGTGCCCCGGTGTGAAGATCACTTCCCATCTGGTTGGGGGCGGGCCGGTCTCCGGTGTTCGCCGAGGTCAGCCGTGCCGCTCCGGCGACCGCCAGGGAGAGGCCCACGAGCGCGGCGCTCACCCACAGCGGCGCGCGGAACCCGTGCCCGGCCCCGAGAGCGAGCCCGCCCAGCCAGGGGCCGAACGTGGCGCCGACGTTGAGCGCCGCCGTGGCGAAGCCGCCGGCCAGCGTGGGGGCGCCGGTGGCGGCGTACAGGACCTGCGAGATCAGCGTGGAGCCGACCGCGAACGAGAGCAGCCCCTGGACGAAGACCAGCGCGACCGCGACCACCGGAGCGCTCGCGGTCAGCGCGAAGCCGGCCCAGCCGGCCGCCAGCGCCACCCCGCCGGCGACCAGCAGCGGCACCGGCCGCCGGTCCGCGTACCGCCCGCTGATCGTCACCCCGGCGAACGACCCCAGCCCGAACAGGGCCAGCATCCCCGGCATCCACGCCGCCCCGATCCCGGTGACCCCGGTCAGCAGCGGCGCGAGGTAGGTGAACGCGCAGAAGGTGGCCCCGTTCACCAGCGCGCCCAGCAGCAGGAGCACCAGCAGCCGGGGCCGGCGCAGGGCACGGAACTCACCACGTGCGGTGCCCGTTCCGGCGTCGGGGGCTTCGGCCGGTACGGACTTCAGCACCGCGACGAGGGCCGGCACCAGCGCCAGGGCCACCGCCCAGAACGCCGAGCGCCACCCCCACAGCTCCCCGAGCAGCGCCCCGCCGGGAACCCCTGCCACGCAGGCGGCGGTCACCCCGCCCAGCAGCACGGAGGTGGCCCGGCCCTTGGCGTCCGGCGGCGCCAGGCCGATCGCGGTCGCCATGGCCACGGCCAGGAAGCCGGCGTTGGCCAGCGCCGCCACGGCCCGGCTCACGAGCAGCACCCCGTAGCCGGTCGTGACCGCCCCCACCACGTGGGCGAGCAGGAAGACGACGAGGAACGCCAGCAGGGCGAACCTCCTGGACAGCCGCAGGCTCAGCACCGCCATCAGCGGCGCCCCCACCACCATCCCGGCGGCGAACGCCGAGGTCAGCAGCCCCGCGGCGGGGATGGACACGTTCAGATCCTCGGCGATGCCGGGCAGGAGCCCGGACAGCATGAACTCGGACGTCCCCTGGGCGAAGACCGCCAGTCCGAGCAGGTAGACAACGAAAGGCATCGACAACTCCGCGACCACGTCATGGATCGGCACAGGTAAGGCGCGCGGGGCCGAAGTGAAGGCCCCGCGGCGATGGAGTGGCCCGGGGCGGGCGTCATGGAGCGACGCGCGGTCCCGGGCACGACACGGCCCGTGTCACGGTGATCCGGATGGCGTGGAGGCAGGCGGGAAGAGCATCCCAGCGGGCTCAGGAGACGCGCGTCAGCGCCCTGGCCGGGCTACGGCGGGGCGGGGACGGCGCGTGACGGCCACCGGACGACCGGTGGCTAGCGTCTTGATGCCTCGGGGCTGGACATGACGGTCAATATAGCAAGGTGATCAGCGGTCCCCGACGCCATGGCAAGGCGATCAGCGGTCGGATGTACCCCATCAGCGGTCCCTGACGCCCTGGACGTACTCCATCGCCCGGACGAAGACCGGATCGCTCAGCCGCCGCGTCATCTCCTCCGCGGAGACCTCCTCCACGCGGGACTGGATCCACCACAGGTTCCCGAACGGGTCACGCACCCGTCCCACCCGGTCGCCCCAGTACAGGTGGGTGACCTCGGTGTGCGAGGTCCCGCCCGCCGCGACCGCCTGCCGGTGCGCGGCGTCGGCGTCGGGGACGTACAGGCGCAGGAAGGCGGGGGTGGGCTCCGCGTCCGGCGCGGCGTCGAAGAGCATCACGATCGCGTCGCCGATGCGGACCTCCGCGTGCCCGATCCGTCCTTCCGCGTCGGTCACGCGGCCCAGCTCGACGGCGTCGAACGCGGCCTCCAGGTAGCCGATGATCCCGGCGGTGTCCTGGGAGATGATCCACGGCGTGACGGTGGTGTATCCCTCGGGGATCGGGTTGACGGTCATGGTTTCTCCTTTTGAAGGGCGATGACGGCCACGTTAGGAGCGCAGTAGGTCAGGACTTGTCCTATATGTCGGGCATTCTGGGATTCATGAGCGAGTCCCGCCTGCTGGCCCTGCTGTCGCTGCTCCAGACCCCGCGCGAGTGGCCCGGCGGCGAGCTGGCCGAGCGCCTGGGAGTCAGCCGGCGCACCGTGCGCCGCGACGTCGAACGGCTGCGCGACCTCGGTTATCCGGTCGAGGCCACCATGGGCTCCACCGGTGGCTACCGGCTGGTGGCGGGGACGGCGATGCCGCCGCTGCTGCTGGACGACGAGGAGGCGGTGGCCATCACGGTCGGCCTGTCCACCGCGGCCAGGCAGCCGGTGCGGGGCATCGAGGAGGCGTCGGTACGGGCCCTGGCCAAACTGGAGCAGGTGTTGCCCGCCCGGCTGCGCCACCGGGTCAGGTCACTGGGCAGCGCCACCGAGCCCATGCCGGGGCTCGACGGGCCTCGGCTCGACCCGGGGCTGCTCGCCACGCTGGCGATGGCGGTGCGGGGAGGAGAACGGGTGCGGTTCGCGTACCGGGCGAACGACGGGAAGGTGAGCGGGCGGCTGGTCGATCCGCACCGCCTGGTGGCGGCCGGGCGGCGCTGGTATCTGCTCGGGCACGACCTCGACCGCGACGACTGGCGGATCTTCCGCCTCGACCGCGTCAGCGAGCTCCTGGCCACGGGCGCCAGGATCGTGCCGCGCGAGCCGCCGGGCGGTGACGCGGCGGCCTACGTGGCCGAGCAGCTGTACTCGGCGGAGCCCACGTACGAGGCCGTCGTCACGCTGCGCTGCGCCGTGACGGAGCCGGTCAGGGCACTGGGCGAGGTGACCCCTTTGAACAAGGGCGCGTGCCGGGTGCGCACGCACGCCGACACCCTCGACTGGCTGGCCTTCCGGCTGCTGGCGCTGGGCTGCGAGTTCGAGGTGCACGACCCGCCCGAGCTCGTCGCCCGCCTGCGCACGCTGGCCGGGCGGCTCACGCGGGCGGCGGGGTAGCCCTGGCCAGGAAGTCCAGCACAACAGGGCTGGCGATCTCGCGGAACTCCTCGAAGTACGCGTGCCGCGCCCCCTCGATCATCCGCAGCTCGGCCCCGGGGATGCGGCCGGCCAGCAGCGGGGCGTTGGCCGCCGGGTTGAGCAGGTCGTCGGTGCCGTGCACGACCAGCGTGGGCGCGGTGATGGCGGGCAGCGCGTCCCAGCTGTCGTGGGCGGCGCTGGCGGCCAGGTGGCGGCGGCGGGCGTGGGCGGGCAGGGCGGGGTCGCCGAGGGTGACGTGAGGGCCGGGGTGGGTGGCCAGCCAGGCGGGGGTGTACATCAGCTCACGCAGCGCCTGCTCGGCGGCGGCCCGGTCGGGCTGGGCCAGCGACTTGCGTACGTCGTTGCTCCGCTCGATCCCGTGGGCGCCGCCCGGCGAGGTGCAGCCGAGCACCAGCGCCCCGACCCGCGCGGGGTGGTCGGCCGCCAGCCACTGGGCCACCCGCCCGCCCATCGAGGTGCCGTAGACGTGCGCCCGCGCAAGGCCCAGCTCGTCGAGCACGGCCAGCACGTCGGAGACGAAGCCGCGGGTGCTGTAGGGCTCGTCGGGCTTGTCGCTGCCGCCCGTGCCCCGGTAGTCGAGGGTGACGCACCGATAGGTCGCGTCGAAGTCGGCGCGTACGGGGCCCCACCAGCGGTGGTCGTTGGCCTGGCCCTGCAGCAGCACGAGGGGCGGCCCGGCACCGGTGACCTGGTAGAGCAGCTTCACACCGTCGGGGGCGGTCGCGTATGGCACGCCTCCAAGAGTGCCCTACACGGTGACAAGGAAAAAACCCGGGGGGATGATGTCCGGAACGCCGCCCCGGCTCCGACGTACCGGTCGAAAGGACACGACGGAAAGGACTCAGACGATGAAGTACATGATTCTTTCGTACGCCTCCCAGCGCGACTACGACGAGATGACCGGCAAGGACGCGGGAGGGGTCGTCTGGAAGCCCGAGGACATGGCGGCCATGCACGAGTTCATGACCACCGTGAACAAGGAGCTGGAGGAGGCCGGGGAACTGGTCGAGACCCGCGGCCTGGCCGCTCCCGTGCACACCCGCAGGGCCGGCGTCCGCGACGGCGTCCCGTTCGTCACCGACGGGCCCTACGCCGAGACGCAGGAGGTGCTGGCCGGCTACTGGGTGGTGGAGTGCGAGAGCTTCGACCGGGCCACCGAGATCGCCGTCCGCCTGGGGCAGTGCCCGATGCCGGGCAACGGTGACGGGTACGCCGACATCCGGCCGATCACCGACTCGGTCGAGGACATCGGGTTCTGAGCGCGATGGTCGAGGGCCTGCTGCGTGAGCTGACGCCGCAGGTCCTCGGCGCGCTCATACGCCGGTTCGGGCACTTCGCCATCGCCGAGGACGCGGTGCAGGAGGCGCTGCTGGCCGCCGCCGTACAGTGGCCGGAGGAGGGGCTGCCGGACGATCCGCGCGCCTGGCTGATCACGGTGGCCGCGCGCCGCCTGACCGACCTGCTCCGTGCCGAGCAGGCGCGCCGGCGCCGCGAGGACGACGCCGCCGCGCGGGCCCTGCCGGGCGACTGGCTCGCGCCCCCCCCC
>NZ_BAAAMU010000068.1:0-59951 GCF_039529435.1 Nonomuraea maheshkhaliensis | reverse complement strand
CCTCGTCCCAGCTGACCCGCACCAGACCGCCCTTGCCCCGGGCGGACTGGTAGCGACGCCGTTTCTCCGGATTTGTGGTGATCTCCGCCCAGGCGGCCACCGGGTCGCCCAGGCGTTCCTTCGCCTCCGCGTACATCTCGACCAGCACACCCCTGGCGTACGGGTAGCGGATCCGGGTCGGCGAGTAGGTGTACCAGGAGAAGGCGGCGCCGCGTGGGCAGCCGCGCGGCTCGTACTCGGGGCGGTCGGGGCCGACGCCGGGGTAGTCGGTCTCCTGGGTCTCCCACGTGATGATGCCGTCCTTGACGTACACCTTCCACGAGCACGAACCCGTGCAGTTCACGCCGTGCGTCGAGCGGACCACCTTGTCGTGGCTCCAGCGGTCGCGGTAGAAGGCGTCGCCTTCCGTGCCGCCCTCGAGGAAGAGCGTGTGCAGGTCACGGCTGGTGGCCGAACGGCGCAGGAAGCGGCCCGTCTTCAGCAGGAGATCTTCGGCGCTCACACCCCCACTTCATCACAGAAAGTGACTCTCTGTTACACAGGGTGCATGTCCTGCTTCGTAAAGTTCGGCGTCCGGCGCTCATCGCGGGGTCGTTCCGGCTTGCGAAAATGGTTTGCCGGATGAGGGGACACCTTGTCAATGTGGTCAGGCTATGCGCTCCCTTCCTGAGGCCGATCCCGGCGTGCCCGATCTACGCAGCCCGCTCCGCTACCTGTGGTGGAACGCGCGGCGGCAAATGCCACCCCTGCTCGCGGGCATCGGCTTCGCGACCCTCTGGTGGCTGGTGCAGGCGCTCATGCCGGCCGTGCTCGGGAAGGGCATCGAGGCCGTCACGGCCAAGGACACCAGGGCGCTGCTCCTGTGGGCGTCGATCCTGCTCGGGCTCGGCCTGCTGCAGGCGTTCACCGGGATCATGCGGCACCGGATGGCCGTCTACAACTGGCTCGCCGCCGCCTACCGCACCGTCCAGCTGACCAGCAGACAGGCCGCCAGGCTCGGCGCCACGCTGCCCAAGCGGCTCTCGACCGGCGAGGTCGTCAGCGTCGGCAACTCCGACATCGCCCACATCGGCAGTTCCATGGACATTCTGCTGCGCGGCATCGGCTCGATCGTGGCCGTCATCACCGTCACCGTGATCCTCATCTCCACCTCGCTGCCGTTGGGGCTGCTCGTGCTGTTCGGGGTGCCGCTCATGGCCGTGGCCGTCGGGCCGCTGCTGCGCCCGATGCACAAACGCCAGCGGGTGCAGCGTGAGCTGTCCGGTGAGCTGTCCACCAGGGCCGCCGACATCGTGGCTGGGCTGCGGGTGCTGCGCGGCATCGGCGGGGAGCAGGTGTTCGCCGAGCGCTACCGCGGCGAGTCGCAGCGGGTGCGCCACGCCGGCGTACGTGTCGCCGGGATCGAGTCGGTGCTCGAAGGCGCCCAGATCGTCCTGCCCGGGCTGCTCATCGCGATCGTCACCGGCATCGGCGCCACGTTCGCCGTCGCGGGGGAGATCCCCACCGGGCAACTTGTCGCGTTCTACCTGTATGCGGTGTTTCTCATCGGGCCGATGCGCACGTTCACCGAAATGGCCGACAAGATCACCAAAGGTCATGTCGCGGCCGGGCGGGTGATCCGCATCCTGTCCGTCGAGCCCGAGATGACCGGCGGCACCGGCAGCAGCGAGGGCGGTGTGCTGCGCGACTCCTACAGCGGTGTAACGCTCCAACCCGGCTCGCTCACCGCCGTCGCCGCCTCCAGCCCCGACGACGCCGCCGCCATCGCCGACCGGCTCGGCCGCTACGCCGAGGGCGACGTGACGTTCGGCGCGGTCGAGCTGCGCACCCTGCCCATCGACCAGGTCCGTTCCCGGATCCTGGTCGCCGACAACGGCGCCCGGCTGTTCAACGGCCGGCTCCGCGACGAGCTCGACGTACGCGGCGGGGCCGACGACGACGAGGTACGTTCGGCCCTGCACACCGCCTGCGCCACCGACATCGTCGAGGCCCTGCCCGAAGGGCTCGACGCGGAGGTGGCCGAGGCCGGGCGCGAGTTCTCCGGCGGGCAGCAGCAGCGGCTGCGGCTGGCCAGGGCGCTGCTGTCGGACCCCGAGGTGCTCATCCTGGTCGAGCCGACCAGCGCCGTCGACGCCCACAGTGAAGCCCGCATCGCCGACCGCCTGGCCAAGGCACGGGCCGGCCGCACCACCATGATCTGCACGACCAGCCCCCTGGTCCTCGACCGGGCCGAACACGTCATCTACGTCGAGGACGGGCGCGTGCTGGCGGAGGGCACCCACCGGCAACTCCTCGACACCTCCCCGCAGTACGCGACCACCGTGACCCGCGGGGAGGACTGACCCATGCCCCGCACATTCCCGCCTCCGGCCAAGCGCCGAGCTCGACGTCCCGTGAGACCCTTCCGGTCCGCGCGTGTTAGCCTCCGGCGAAGGGCTGAGATCGATGTCCCGTGAGATCCTTCCGGTCGCCGACCGTAAGCAGGTGCGCGCCTACGCCAGGCGGCTCACCCTGAAATATCCGCGCCGGCTCGGCCTCGCCCTGCTCCTGCACGGCCTGGCCGCCGTCGCGGGGCTGCTGGTGCCGTGGCAGCTGGGCGAGCTGGTGCAGAACCTTCAGTACGGCCATGAGGTGAACGTCGCCGTCGTGGCCGCCGCCATCGGGGCGTTCCTGCTGCTCCAGGGCGTCCTCGTCCGGTACGCGGTGCTGGCCTCGGCCAGGCTGGGCGAGAAGGTGCTGGCCGAGCTGCGCGAGGAGTTCGTGGACCGGGTGCTCGCGCTGCCCCTGTCCACCGTCGAACGGGCCGGGTCCGGCGACCTGATCACCCGTACGTCCCGTGACGTCGACTCGCTCTCCCGCACCGTGCGCCATGCCGTGCCCGAGACGCTGATCGCCATGGTCACGTTCGTGATCACCATCGGCGCGCTGCTGCTGACCAGCCCCCTGCTCATGCTGCCCATGCTCGTCGCCGGCCCGGTGATCGCCGTCTCCACCCGGTGGTACCTGCGGCGGGCGCGCGACGGCTATCTCCGCGAGAACGCCGCCTACGCCGACATCACCGAGGGCCTGGCCGAGACCATCGAGGGCGCCCGCGCCGTGGAGGCCCTCGGCCTGCGCGAGCGGCGGCGGGTCCGCACCGACCGGGACGTCGGGCGGTCGTTCGCGGCCGAACGGTACACGCTGGGGCTGCGCACCCGCTGGTATCCCGCCGTGGAGCTCGGCTATGTCATCCCCGTGGTGGCGGCGCTGCTGGTCGGCGGGCTGTTCTACACCAACTCCTGGGTGACGCTGGCCCAGGTCACCACCGCGACTCTTTATGCCCAGCAACTCGTGGACCCCCTCGACCGGTTCCTCATGTGGATCGACGAACTGCAGGTGGGCGGCGCCTCGATGGCCCGCCTGCTGGGCGTCGCCAACGTGCCCGACGACCGCGTCTCCTCCTCGGCCCGGCCCGCCGGCGAACGGCTTGAGGCCTCCTCCGTCCGGTACGCCTACCGCGCGGGCCGCGACGTGCTGCACGACGTCTCCCTGACCGTCCAGCCCGGCGAGCGGCTGGCCATGGTGGGGCCCTCCGGGGCCGGCAAGTCCACCCTCGGGCGGCTGCTGGCCGGCATCCACGGGCCGCGTACCGGGTCGGTCACGGTGGGCGGGGTGCCGCTCGTCGAGCTGCCCCTGGACGACCTGCGCGGGCACGTCGCCCTGGTCACCCAGGAACACCACGTGTTCAAGGGGACCATGCGCGACAACCTGCTCATCGCCCGCCCCGACGCCACCGACACCGCCGTGCTCAAGGCCCTGGAGGCGGTTGACGCCCTCGACTGGGTGCTCGCGCTGCCGTCCGGCCTGGACACCGAGGTCGGCTCCGGCGGCGCCGCCGTCTCGGCCGCCCAGGCCCAGCAAGTCGCCCTCGCCCGCCTCGTCCTCGCCGACCCCCACACCCTCGTCCTGGACGAGGCGACCTCCCTCATCGACCCGCGGGCGGCCAGAAACCTCGAACGCTCGCTGGCCGCCGTCCTGGACGGCCGCACGGTGATCGCCATCGCCCACCGCCTCTACACGGCCCACGACGCCGACCGGGTGGCGGTGGTGGAGGACGGGCGGATCATCGAGCTGGGGTCGCATGAGGAGTTGGTGGCGGAGGGCGGCTCGTACGCGGCCCTGTGGAGCAGCTGGCACGGCACCCCGGCTTCCACCACGACTGGCTCTCCTTCCTGACATTTCGGCGTGTCACCACCCGACTGGGAGCCTGCGGTGGGTGGGTGGTGGCCCGCCAATTGGTGCATCAGTGGACTCATCGCGCATCGCCAACCTGGGCAGGCCACCGGATCGGCGTCGCGAGTCGGCCGATGGCATGGTCGGTCTCAGGGACGGGGCCGCGGCCGGGCGGGGTCGTGAGGCCGGTCAGGGAGTGGGGCAGGGGCCGGGCAGGGTTGTGGGCGGCGGATATATGGCAGGAGTTGGGCGGGGTTGTGGTCCGGCAGAGGGCATGGCAGCGGTCGCGCGTACTTTCGCGGGAGCAGTACGTCGTGTCGCGTTCGTAGCCCGTGGTGGCCGGGGAGGGCGAGGGCCGGGGAGTGAGGGCGGGTGGGTGTGGTTGGTCAGCATCTGGTTTTGGGGGTGGGGAGGGTGCGGTCGGTGAAGTAGCGGTTGATGTGGTCGCGGGCGCAGGCGTTGAAGCCGTACAGGGTGTGGCCGGGGCCGTCGTGGTGGATGGTGGCGCTGCCGGGGAACTGGGTCAGGACCCGTTCGACCGCGTCGGACTCGCCCCATGCGCCGGCTCCCAGGACGGGCGGGAGGTTCTCGGGGAGGGCGGCGGGTGGGTTGGTGACGGGTACGGGCCAGCCGACGCAGTTGAGGGTGGCGGAGGCGTTGCTGCCGGCGATGCCCGTGTTGGGGGCGATCTTGCGGAGGCGGGCGAAGATGGAGTTCATCTCCTTGCGGTTGGCGACCCGGGGCCAGTCGGTGCATTCGGTGACGCCGGTCGCCTGGTCGGGGTAGCGGGCGCCCCTTGTCGGTACGAAGTCGGAGGCGTCGCCCTTGCTCGCCTTGCGGATCGCCGTGGCCAGCTTGGGCCAGGCCGGGGCGCCCTGTCGGGCGAGGGCCAGGGCGAAGGTCTGCAGGTCGCGGGTCTTGTAGGCGACGTTGGGCGTCGTGGTGGGGATGGGGTTGCGGTCGGCTCTGGCGATCAGGGCGCGCCAGCGCGCCGGGACGTCCTTGCAGTCGTTGGCGGCACACCAGGTGAAGAAGCGCCGCATGAACTGCTCGTTGGTCCTGGCCATCGCCTCAAGCTCGCGCTGCCAGTCGGGGGCGCTGTGGCTCCATGTGCCGTCCAGGACCATCGTGCGGACGCGGCCGGGGAAGAGGCGGGCGTAGTCCTGGCCGTAGAAGCCCGCGTATGAGGCGCCGTAGTAGTTGAGCTTGTCGTCGCCGAGGGCCTTTCTGATCGCGTCCATGTCTCTGGCGTGGTCGGCCGAGCTCATGTTGGCGAACAACTCGGGATCCTTGAGCCGGCAAGCTTCGGCGTAGCCGCGGTTGGTGTCGGACAGGCGGCCGAAGTCGGCGTCGTCCTTCGGCACGTCGGCGATGGGGACGCGGGTCCAGGCGCAGGGCAGGCCCGTGCTGAGGCCCTGGAACTGGTCGATGCCGTAGCCGCGAGTGTCCCATGTGACTATGTCCATGCGTTGGCGCAGCTTGGCCCACCAGTCGGGGGAGGACTGGGTCAGGGCGATGCCGGGGCCGCCCGGGCCGCCGTAGGCCACCAGGACCGAGCCTTCCGAGGTGCCGGTGGCCTTGAGCCGGCCCACCTTGAGGGTGATCTTGCGGCCGTCGGGTTTCCGCCAGTCGGCTGGGACCTGGAGGTCGGCGCAGTCCATGCCGATCTTGTCGTTGGGGCAGGGCTCCCACTTCAGCGCGCCCCCACTCTTGGCCGGGCTATTAACGGTCGGGGTCTTGGTAGCCGGGCTTGTGGCGGCTGAGGTCGTTGGCATGCTCGTCGGGCTGGGCTCTGCCCGTGCGGCTGCTGGTGTGGGTGCCATGCCTGCGTTGAGCAGGGTCAGGGTGAGCGCCAGAGCCAGGGGCGTGATCATGGGAAGCGGGAGGTGGCGCGTACGGGGGGAGGGGTGTGGGTTGGGCATGGCGTTCACGATGCCGGAGGAGACGGTGAGATCGCGTCGGACCGGGGTTTGGTTTATGGGGGAGGGAAGTGCGACCAGGAGTTGTCAGACCGTGGGTTGATGCGAGGACCGCCCAGGTGCTGTGGGGCGGGTTGGCTGTCGGCCGGAGGCGGTGTGGTGGCGCGGGTAACACACTGTCCCGACGTGGTGGGAAAGGGGTGGGCGGGCCGGTCCCGTCAGTGCGCGTGGGGTGGATGGCTCGGCTCGGTGCCGTTGGTGTGCGGTGCCGTGGTGGATGGCCGGCTGCCGCTCGCCGGCGTGCGGCGACGTGGATGGGGTGGCCGACCGTGCAGGGGAGGCGGCTTGGCCTTGTCGAGTTCGGGAACGTTGAGCGGGCGGTGATCTGAGGCGGGGACAGGTGGCCTCCGCCCTGACGGCACAGCGGCGTAGGTCGGTTGGTCTTCGTGGCGGGAAGGCGGTTTTGTCCCATAGGTGTGCGGTTGGGTGGTCAGCCGCGTCAGGGCAGGTGTTTTGTCCGGCCGGGCTGGTGGCATGGGTCGGACGGCCAGGTCTGGTGGAGGTGAGGGGACGGCGGCGCGGGTGGTTGGAAGGGCCCGCGCCGCGTGCGGACGTCAGGCCGCCGGGCCCAGGGAGCGCTTGAGGAACTCCACCTGGAGCAGCAGCAGGTTTTCCGCCACCACCTCCTGCGGTGTCATGTGGGTCACCCCCGACAGCGGCAGCACGCTGTGCTGGCGGCCGGCGGCGAGGAGGGCGGAGGAGAGGCGGAGGGTGTGGGCGGCCACGACGTTGTCGTCGGCGAGGCCGTGGATGAGCAGGAGCGGGCGTTCGAGCTTGGCCGCGTCGGCGAACAGCGAGGAGTTGTCGTACGCCTCCGGATGCTGCTCGGGATGGCCCAGGTAGCGCTCGGTGTAGCACGTGTCGTAGAGCCGCCAGTCGGTCACCGGCGCGCCCGCGACGGCGGCGTGGAAGACGTCGGGACGGCGCAGGACCGCGAGCGCGGCCAGGAAACCGCCGAAGGACCAGCCGCGGATGGCCACCCGGCTCAGGTCGAGGTCGTCGGGATATTGCTCGGCCACGCCCTGCAGCGCGTCGATCTGGTCGTCGAGCGCGGGGCTCGCCAGGTCGCCGCGGACCGCTCGCTCGAAGTCGGTGCCCCGGCCAGGGGTGCCGCGGCCGTCGGCGACGATGACGGCGAAGCCCTGCTCGGCGAACCACTGGCTCTCCAGGAACGCGCCCCGCCGGTTGAGCACCCGCTGCGCGTGCGGCCCGCCGTACGGGTCCATCAGCACCGGCAGCCTGCCGGAGCCCTGCTCGTGCCACGAGGGCAGCACCACGGCGGTGGCCAGCTCGCGGCGGCCGGAACGGCCGAGAGAGACCCGCAGGTCGAGGCCGGGACGCTCGGCGAACGACGGGATCGGCACCGCCATGCCGTCGCGGCGGACGACCGTGGTGGAGACGCCCTCGGCGTCGAGGCTCTGCTCGGTCAGCACGCCGACCCCGCCGGACATCCGCCCGGAGAACACCCCGGAACGGGTCGAGACGGGCAGCAGCGAGTGGCCGTCCCACGTCCAGAGCTGGATCTCGGTCGGGTCGCCGCTCGCGCTGAACAGCACGCTGTCGTGATCGACGTCGAGCACGGCGCGCACCTGCAGCGTCGGGGGCGTGACGGCGCGGTCGCCGACGAACAGCCGGTGGCCGCCCTCGGAGTTGGCCACCCACACGAGCGAGCCGTCGTCGAGGTGGGCGGGGACGCCGCCGACGATGTCGACCCAGGCGGGGTCGGTGTCCTCGCGCACCAGCGTGGACGCGCCCGTCGCCGGATCGACCGTGAACAGCCGCATCGTCCGCTGGTCACGCGTGAGGGTGACGATGGACAGCGCGTGGGAGTCCCAGGCCGCGGTGGTGAGATATTCCTCGTCGTACGGCACCGCCACCCGCGACCCGTCGAGCCCCAGCACGAACAGCCCGGTCACCGCGTTGGGCGTGCCGGCGGCCGGATAGCGCTGGGCCACGGCCGGACGGTCGGGGTTGGCCGGGTCGGCGATGTGCCACACGTGGACGGGGGCCTCGTCGGCCCGCTCGACCAGGAGCGCGTCACTCGAAGGGGCCCACCAGTAGCCCCGCATCCTGTCCATCTCCTCGGCGGCGATGAACTCGGCAAGCCCGTAGGTCACCGTCTCGGTCTCCGGCTCGGCCAGCGCGCGATCGGCGCCGGAGGACAGGTCCTGGACGCGCAGGGCGCCCCCGGTGACGTAGGCGACATGTCGCCCGTCGGGGGACAGGCGGGGGTCGATGACCGAGCCCGGGGTGTCGAGCTCGCGCACCTGCCCGTCGGCCAGCTCCACCACGTAGAGCGCGCCGGACAGGGCGAAGCAGGCCCTGGTCAGGTCGGCGTCGGGGGCGTAGGCCACCACGCCGCCCGCCGACTCGCGGCTGCGCTCGCGCCTGGCCCGCTCCTCCGGCGGCAGGTCCTCGTCGTCCGCGTGGAGGGTGCGCGGGTCGACCACCAGGCGCTCGACGTGGGTGCCGGTGTCGAGCTCCCACATGCAGGTCACCGGATCGGTGCCCGACCTGGTGCGCAGGAACACCACCCGGCCGCCGTCGGGGGAGATCGTGAAGCCTCTGGGCACGCCCAGGGTGAAACGGCGGGTCCTGGCAGACAGGCGCGGGAAGCTCTCGCTCATGGCCTCAATCCTGCCATTGCTACGCTCGTGGGCATGACTGATCGACGGCTGCTGCTCGTGCACGCCCATCCGGACGACGAGTCGATCGGCACCGGCGCGACCATCGCCAAATACGTCGCGGAGGGCGCCCACGTCACGCTCGTGACCTGCACGCTCGGCGAGGAGGGGGAGATCATCCCCCACGGCCTCGCGCAGCTCGCCTCCGACCGCGACGACGCGCTCGGCCCCTACCGGGTCGGCGAGCTCGCCGCCGCCTGCCAGGCGCTCGGCGTCGAGGACCACCGTTTCCTGGGCGAGCCGGGCCGTTACCGCGACTCGGGCATGATGGGCGCGGCCACCAACGACCACCCGAAGGCGTTCTGGAGCGCCGACCTCGACGAGGCGGCGGGTGAGCTGGTCAAGGTCATCCGTGAGGTACGCCCGCAGGTCATCGTCACGTACGACGCCAACGGCTTCTACGGTCACCCCGACCACATCCAGGCCCACCGGGTTTCGCGCAGAGCGTTCGAGCTGGCGGCGAAACCCGGCCTCGGCGAGGGCGAGCCCTGGCAGATCGCGAAGTTCTACCACACGGCCATGGCCAGGTCCGTCATGCGGCGCGGGGCGGAGGCGATGCGCGAGTCCGGGACCGGCTTCCTCCTGGAGGACGTCGACGACATGCCCTTCGGCTGCCAGGACGAGGACGTCACCACCGAGATCGACGCGCGTCCCTGGATCGGCAACAAGATCGAGGCCATGCGGGCGCACGCCACCCAGATCACCGTCGAGCCGCCCTGGTTCGCGCTGTCCAACAACATCGGCCAGGAGCTCCTGGGCGTCGAGCACTACACGCTGGCCATCGGCGTGCCCGGCCCTCCGGTGCCTGGTCCGCCCGTCGAGGCAGGGGGTCTCGGAGAGCCGCACAACCGCGAGAACGATCTCTTCGCGGGCATCCACTAACCTCGTGCGATATGGAACATCGCAGCCAGGCCGAGTCGGCGCTGGGCGGGGCGGCGTACGGGATGCTGTTCGTGCTCGGGGTCGTCATGGCGATCGTGGGAGGGTTCACGCATCCCGTGTGGCAGCCCGGCCTGATCCCGGTGTCGGCGATCGGCTGGGTGCTGGCGTTGTTCGGGGTGTGCGTGGGGGCAGGCCGGCTGATGCGGGCGAAGCTCGGCGCCACGACGGCGGGGCTCGGGTGGCTGCTGGTGACGATGCCGTTCACGCTGGAGCTGAGCGCGGGTGACTTGGTGATCGCGAGCGGCGCTCCGGGCTATGTCTACCTTTACGGGGGATTGGCCGCTCTTGTGGCGGGCTATCTGCTTTCGCCCTCGTCAGGCGGGGGTTCGTGGCTTTTGCGTGGGTACGAGCAGAAGAATTCTATGTAGAGGCATACAGTAGCTAGGTGCATTCCATCGAGCGGCACGTGGACCCGGCAACATACCGTAAGGTCGTCGGCCGTTTCGCCACAGGAGTCGCGATCGTCACGACCAGACTCGGGCACGTCGATCATGCGATGACCGTCAACTCCTTCACCTCCGTCTCGCTCGATCCGCTGCTCGTGCTGTTCTGCGCGGAGAAGGTGGCCCGCTTCCACGACGCGGTGCTGGAGACCGGGACGTGGGGCGTGTCGGTGTTACCGGCCTCCATGGAGGACGCCTCGCGCTTCTTCGCCCACCGGGGGCGGCCGCTGAACGGCCAGCTCACCAGGTGGCCGCATCATCGGGGTGAGTCGGGGGTGGCGCTGTTCGACGGGGCCATCGCCACCGTCGAGTGCGCGACGACGGCGGTGCACGACAGCGGGGACCACTCGATCGTGGTGGGCGAGGTGAGCGCGCTGGACACACCGGCGGACGCCGCGCCGCTCCTGTACCACGAAGGGCGCTACAAGACCATCTGAGGCGAATGTCCGCCGGGTCGGGAGGCGAGGCCGGGCATGGGCCGGGCCAGGCGCTTCGGCCTGGCCCGGTCGTGTGCTCGTGCTACTGGTCGGGACGGTGGTCTACTCGTGGTGCGCGGCCGTCGTGGCGTCGGTCGCGGTCTGGTTGCCGGCCGTGGTGTCGGCCGTGGTGTCGGTCGGGGTGTCGGTCGGGGTGTCGGTCGGGGTGTCGGTCGGGACGCTCGTGTCTGTCGGCGTCGGGGTCGGCGTGGGGGCGGGGGTCTCGCCCGGTGTCGGGGTCTCCGAGGGGTCCTCGGCCGGAGGCTCGGACGGCGGCGGGCAGGTCGGGATCTCAGCCGTCGGGGACGCGCTCGGCGGAGCGGTGTCCGCGGGCGGATCGCTCGGCGTTTCTGACGGCGGCACGGACGGCGGCACGGTCGGCGGATCGGACGGGGGATCGGTCGGCGGATCGCTCACCGTGGGCGTAGGCGTCTCGCTGGGCGTCGGCGTCACGGTGGGGGGAACGCTCGCGGACGGTGAGGTCGTGTCCGGGGGAGGCGCCGTGTCCGTGGGATCGGCAGGCGGCTCGCTGGGCGGATCAGTGGGTTCGACGTACGGCTGACAGGTGAACGTCACCGTCGGCCCGGGCTCCGTGACGGTGACCGTGGGACCCGGTTCGGTCACCGTGACCGTCTCCTTGACGGTGACGGTCGGCAGCGGCGCCATGGCGACGCCGGCCTCGCCTTGCTTCTTGTACGTGCCGCGCCCCAGCCGGGCCCGGGTGTTCCCTTCCCCGCCGAGCACGGTGAGCTCCACGTTCGCGGTCTTGCACGATCTTCTCTTGCACACCCGCTGCTCGACGGCGAAGAAGCCCGCGCCTTCGTAGGTTACCGAGACGTTCAGATAGGAAACGCCCCGCCTCTTGACCACCTTCGTCTCGGCGGTGTATTCCCCGGTCGTGGGGCTCTCCGTGGGAGTGGGGGCCGGGGTCAAGGTCTCGGCCGGGGGTGGCGTCTCGGTAGGCGGCGTCGCACCAGGTGTCTGGGACGGGGGCGTCTCGGTCGGCGGCGACGTGGAGGGCTCGGCGGCTAACGCCAGCCGCGCGTTGGAAGGGGTGTCAGTGAATCGTAGGGAATCGGTCGCTGACGTCTGGGTGATCGCGACTCCGCCGGCTCCTGCCAGTGCAACGGTGCCGAGCAGCGCGCCCAGGATGGAGAATCTCATAATCCTGCTCTTTGGGAGATTTCAGGACGGGGATCATTATTCCGACTTGTCAAGATTGGTCAAGACTCAGACGCATGAACAGGCGCTTCCGGTTCCGGCGGGCGGCGAACTACGTCAACCTCTCCACGCCGCTCGGTCTGCTGATCGCTTTCGTCGGCGGGGCGTCCAGGACGCCCGGTCCCGACGGCCTCATCCTGGCCTTCGGCTACCGCTACAGGTTCCCCGTCGCGGGGGCGTTCACCGTCGGGAACGTGGTCCTGACCAGGCATGACTCGCTGAGTGAGCAGCTCATCCTGCACGAGGGGCGGCACGCCACGCAGTGGGCCTGGTGCGTCGGGCTGCCGATGCTGCCGCTCTACCTGCTGTCCATGCTCGTGTCGGTGATCGTCTGCGGGCACCAGGCGTCGTACAACGTGTTCGAACGGCTGGCCGGGCTGGACGACGGCGGTTACCCGCGCAGGCCGGCGCGATGGCGGCGCGACGCCGGCAGCGCGGGTTGACGGGATCGTGTAAAGAAGGGCGCTCCGATCAGGGCCCGCTCTCCGGCAAGCCGGTCAGGGCCTGCTCCCCGCCGAGAGGACGCCGCCCCGCCCGGAGCAGCACGCTCACGGCGTGAGCCGCAGCGTGTGGACCGCCGCCTTCTTGACCGCCTCGGGCGAGGAGTACATCGGCAGCAGGTCCCCCCTCGCCCACACCTTCGCCTGGTCCCAGTAGTTGTCGTGGAAGGCGTGCCCCGAGGCGCCGGTCAGGTTGATCCAGCGGGACTTGTCCAGGTCCGACAGATCGACGACCATGCGCATCGACGGCACGGCGGTCACCGCGTACCCCTCCTGGACGTTCCACCCCGTGGCGTTGACCGCGTCCTTGCTCCCGGACACCGCCAGCGGCCCCCGGTTGAACAGCGCCTCGACCGGCGCGACGCCCGACGCGCCCAGCGAGCCGTTGACCAGTTCGAGCTGGTGCAGGTCGCCCCAGCGCCACGCCTTGACGTCCGTCCCGAGCCGGTCGGCGAGCTCCTGGTACGCCGACGCCAGCGCCTGGCGCAGGACGTCGTCGCGGCTCTCCTCGAGCTCCTTGGTGCCCACGTCGTCCCAGAACGGGTCGTCAGGGGCCTCCAGGAGCCGCCTGACGACCTCGTACCAGCGGTCGCCTCCCGTGGGCCTGGCCGCCTCGGGCAGGTCGTCGTCGAACGTCAGCGTGAGCAGGTGCCGCCAGACGGCGTTGAAGTAGGCCGCGGCGGCCGAGCCGGACTCCTGCGCGCGGTCCCACGACTTCAGTAACTCCCTCGCCTGTACGGCGGGCCCGGCCAGGTCCACCTTCATCAGGGCGGGCACCAGCGTCTCGGCGAAGCCGTCGGCGGAGTCGCGCTGGATCCGCAGCATCGTCTCGGTGTCGATCGGGCCCTTCTGGAGCGCCTCCCTGAGCAGGGTGCGGATGCGTTCGGAACGGTAGCCGTAGGCCCAGTCCTCGGTCAGCAGCGGCTGGTAGCGGGCGGGGTCGATGACGGCGTTGTTGGCGGTGACGATGTAGCCGTCCTCGGGGTCCTCGACGGTGGGCAGCTGGTCGTACGGGATCGGCGCTGGACGCCACTCGTACTCGCCGGTCCAGCCGGGAACGGGCCAGGTGCCGTCGCCCTTCTCCCGTACGGGGACGCGCCCGGGGGCCTGATATCCGATCTTGCCCGTCGTGTCGGCGTAAATGAGGTTCTGAGAGGGGACGTCGAACAGCGAGGCCGCCGCCTTGAACTCGTTCCAGTCGGTGGCCTTGTTCAGCGCGAAGATCGCGTCGGCCGTGCGGCCCGGCGTCAGCGCGGTCCACTGCAACGCCACCGCGTTGGCCTCGCCGCTGGGCCGCGCGTTGGGCATCACCTCGTTGATCAGCGGGCCGTGCCGGGTGCTCTTGACGGTGATCGTGACGGGCGACCCGCCGGCCACCTTGATCACCTCTCTGCGGGTCTCCAGCTTGACCTGCTCGCCCTGGTACAGGTACGTGTCGCCGGTAACCTGCTCAAGGAACAGGTCGGCCACGTCGGGCCCCAGGTTCGTGAAGCCCCAGGCGATCTTGTCCGTGTGCCCGATGACCACGCCGGGCAGCCCGGCGAAGGTGAACCCGGTCACGTCGTACGGGCACGCCTCGGTGATCGCCCGGCAGTGCAGCCCCGCCTGGTACCAGACCGACGGCATCTGCGCCGACAGGTGCGGGTCGTTGGCCAGGAGCGGCTTGCCGCTGAGGGTGTTGGCGCCGGAGACCACCCACGAGTTCGATCCGACGCCCTCCCGGTCCGCGGTGCTCATGGTGCTCGGTACGTTCCGTAGCGTCCCGGCCGCGTCGGTGAGCGCCCGCCCGGCCCGCACCCGAGGCTCGGCCCGCTGGTCGAAGCGGCTCTGGGCGATGCCGCCCTCGTTGACGATCGGCAGGTGGCGGTCGTAGGGGTAGCCGGGGTAGAGCTGGTCGACGCGCTCCCTGGGCAGCTTGGTCAGGGCGAGCGCGCGGTCGATCTCGTCCTCCATGTTGGAGCGCAGGTCCCACGCCATGGCCTTCAGCCAGGACAGGGAGTCGACCGCGGTCCACTTCTCCGGCGTGCCGCCGCCGCCCTGGAGCTTGAGCACGGAGTATTCGAGGCTGCGGTCGGAGGCGTTGGGGTTGGCGCTGAGCCAGGCGTTGACGCCCGCCGCGTACGCGTCGAGGTAGTCCTTCGTCTCCTGGGCCAGCTCGGGCAGCTCCTGCTCGGCCACCCGGCGCCAGCCCATGGTCCGCAGCGCCTTGTCGTTGGCGAGCGTGGCGGCGCCGAACAGCTCCGACAGGCGCCCGGCGGTCGTGTGACGGCGGAAGTCCATCTCGTAGAAGCGGTCCTGGGCGTGGACGAAGCCCTGGGCCATGAACAGGTCCTTGGCGCTGTCAGCGTAGATATGTGGAATTCCAGATTTATCGCGATAAATCTCCACACTTCCCGTCAAGCCGGGCAGCCGCAGCGACCCGTCCACCTGGGGGAACGACTTCCGCACCGTGTAGACCAGCACGCCCGCCAGCACGAGGACCAGCGCGAGCGCGACGGTCAACGACCGGGCCGCCCACCGCAACGGCCACGGCATCCACGCATAGGGCCTCACCGCCACCTCCTTCATGCCGAACTGGCATCAAGTCTGGCAGTTCGCGATCACTCCTCCGGACGCCTTCCCGGCCGCGACAGCGCCGACCGAGAGCGCTCGCCCGGCCTCGCCGGCCCCACGTCCGTCAGTCCGGGACGATCACTCCCAGGTCTGGCCTTCGGCGGTGTCGGACACGCGTACGCCCAGGTCGGCGAGCTTGTCGCGGAGCCGGTCGGAGGCCGGCCAGTCTTTCGCCTCGCGCGCCCGCTCCCGCGCCTCCAGCAGCTCACCGGCCCCGGGCGGCAGCACCTTGGCCTTGCCGATCTCGGTGGACAGATCGAGCGCCAGCACCTGGTCCAGATGGAGGAACGTCTCGAACTTCGCCCCTGGCGCCACCGACTCGTCCCGCTCCAGCTCGCGCAGGATCCGCAGCGCCGCAGGAGTGTCGAGGTCGTCGTCGAAGGCCGCCTCGGCCCGGTCGGCGTAGTCCCTGGACAGGGGCGCGCTGACCGACTCGGACCACTCGGCCACCCGGGCCCGCCACCTGCGCACCGTACGGTCGGCGGCCCGCAGGGTGTCCCAGGTCAGGTTGAGCTGCTGGCGGTAGCGGTGCTCCAGGAACGCCAGCCGCACGGCCAGCGGGTCGAGCCCCTCGGCGACCACGTCGGACAGCAGCACCACGTTGCCCGTCGACTTGGCCATCTTGCGCCCGTCGAACAGCAGGTGCTCGCCGTGCACCCAGTGACGCACCACCTCGTGCCCGGCCGCCGCGTCGGACTGGGCCCGCTCGTCCTCGTGGTGCGGGAAGCGCAGGTCGATCCCGCCGAGGTGGAGGTCGATGCGCGAGCCGAGGAAACGCAGCGACATGGCCGAGCACTCCACGTGCCAGCCGGGAAAGCCCCTGCCCCAGGGCGTGTCCCAGGTCAGCTCGCCCTCGGCGGGCTTCCACAGGGCCCAGTCGGCGTGGAACCGCTTGCGCGGATCGACGGCCTCGATGCGGTGGGCGGGCCTGAGCTCGTCGAGCCGGTTGCCGGAGATCTCGCCGTATGAGGGGAACGTACGGACATCGAAGAAGACCGACCCGTCGGGCACGGTGTAGGCGTGCCCCTGCTCGATCAGCTTGGCGATCAGCTCCACCATCAGCTCGACGCTCTCGCTGGCGCGCGGCATGTGCTCGGGCGGGCGCAGGTTGAGCGCGGAGGCGTCGGCCACGAACGACTCCTCGTGGAAGCGGGCCAGCTCAAGCGGCGAGCGCCCCTCGGCCTGCGCCTGGGCCAGAACCTTGTCCTCGCCCTCACCAGCCGGGGAGTCGGCGAGGTGGCCGACGTCGGTGATGTTCTGGCAGGCCACGACCCGCACCCGCCGCCGCTCCAGGACCCGTCTGACCAGGTCGGAGAGTACGTAGGTGCGCAGGTTGCCCACGTGCGCGTGGCGGTAGACGGTCGGCCCGCACGTGTACATCCGCAGCGCCCGCCCGGCGTCGATCCGCTCGACCTGCCTGGCGCGCGTGTCGTAGATCCGCAACATCTCCCGAGCTTAGCCCGGCGTCATCCGCCCAGGAAACCGAGTATGTCCCGGTCACCGCGCTCGCGCAGCCTGGCGAGCACCTCCTCGCGGCCGGCCGTGTCGGGCAGCCCGATCCTGGCCCCGATCAGCCGCAGGCCCTCCAGCTCCGAGCTGACGGGAGCGGTGTAGCCGAGCAGGTAGAGCGCCCGGTTCACCGGCGGCATCGCCAGGGGCGCGGCGGGCAGGTAGCGCGTCAGCAGCTCGCCGCCGTCGGACACGGTGAGGAAGACGTGGTCGCCCTCGTTGGCCTTGTACTCGACCAGGATGTTGCGGATCGACCCCATGGTGGGCTGGTTGTGCCAGCTGATCACCACGTCGCCGGACGGCGCGGAGGCGGTCAGCTGCCCGCCGGGCGCCATCCCCAGGTACGCCGCGAACCCCGTCGGCAGCGGCGATCCTGAGCCGCGCAGGTGCTCGGCGTTGATGTCCACCCGGTGCCACCAGCGCCCGTCGCGGGAGCGGAAGCTGCGCCGGGTCTCCGAGACGTCCTTGCGCGGCTGGTACGGCTCCGCCTCCCCGCCCGGCGAGGTGCCCGCCACCCGGATCCAGCCCCGCTGCGTGCGCTCGAACCCGGGCCCGCCCGAGTACGCCCGCACGGAGCTCTCGCTCACGTCGTAGCGCGAGGTGAGGTTGGCCACGATCGTGCTCACCGACGCCTCGCCGCCGGCCCGCTCGATCTCCCTGGCGATCATCTCCCTGATCCCCAGGTACTCGTCGCCGCCCCACCTGGTCAGCCCGTACTTGTTGCGGTCGAGCCGGCGGAAGCGCTCGTCGGCGGTGAGCTGGTTGCGGATGCCGACCAGGCTGTAGTCCTCGCCGATGCGCTCCTGGATCTCCTCGGGCGACAGGGGCGTGCCCGCCACCGCCAGCACCGCCTCGGCCTTCTCGTTGATGCTGCGCGGCCACGGCACGACGTGCTGGCCCAGCACGCGAAGCTGCGGCACGGCCAGGATCCACCGCTCGGCCACGTCCTCGTGCACGCCGAGCTGGGACACCATGGACACGGCCTCGGGCAGCGGGCGGGGCCCGTCGGCGAAGAGCTGGCGCGTCTTCTCCCGCAGGTCGTCGGCCCCGCCGGCCACCAGCCAGCCGTCCGACTGCTCGTAGCCGGTCATCAGCGTACGGACGAACCGCCACGCCGGGATCCCCAGCGCGCGCAGGTCGCCCGCGTGCCACGGCACGACGGTCTGCAGGTCCTCGGCCGGCACGGCCACGCCCAGCCGCCCGCGCAGCCACGTCACGTGGGCGACCAGGCCGCCCGCCTCGGGCTTGGCGAGCCAGGCGTCGATCTGCTCGCGCAGGTCGCGCTCGATCTGCCTGATCCGCTCCCTGGTGACGGAGAAGCGCTGCGCCAGCTCGTCCAGGGTGGCCCGCTGCTCGGCGTACAGCCGGTCGCGCGCGATGGCCCGCTGCCGGTCGTCCAGCGCCGCGAACAGCTCGTCGATCAGGTCGGGCAGCGGCTTGTCCGTTCTCGCCGGGCCGGGCCCGGCCTCGGGCGCGGGTTCGAGCAGCCGCTCGAAGACGCCGCTGAACAGTTTCTGCACCACGTCCTTGCCCAGTGTCTCCGGCGTCCGCTCGGCCTCGGCGGGGTCGGAGAACCGCAGCAGCGGCAGGATGTCGCCGAGCGTCAGATGCCCCCAGCAGGCCACGGCCAGGTCGGCCAGACGGCCCGCCACGGTCTGTGTGCCGACGATGGCGCACGCGCGGTCGAGAGGAATCGCCTGCCACCAGGCCTCGGGCAGCTGTGGCTCCTCCACGATCGGCGCGATCTGACCAGGAGAGGTCCAGCGCAGTGGTGGCGTGAGGTCGCTCAGGCTGAGGTTCATTGAGGTCCAACCGGCAAAGGGAAGATATCCGCAGTTCAGACTATGTGATCAGAGGGGTAGAAACGGGCTGCCTCTTCCAGAATGGGAGATATAGAGCATCGAGCGAGCACGGGTGCAGGCGACGAACAGTATGCTCCGTTCGCGTTGCAGAGCGTGCGCGCGTGCTTGCGGTTCTTCCGGCAGCGGCCCTGGCACCACGTCGTCGGCGACGCCGACGAGCGCCACGCGTTCGAATTCGAGCCCCTTGAGTTGCGGGAAGCTCGCCCCCCGCACGCCCAGGCCGTCGAGCGCGCGGCCGGCCCGGCGCGCGAGCCGCTGGTGGCGGGCGCCGACCGCGATCTCGCCGGCCGGCACGCCGTCGGCCAGCCAGCCCTCGACCGTGGCGCGCAGGCCCGCCAGCTCCGCCTCCAGCGTGTCGTACGCCCGCACGAGCGGCCGCTCGCCGTTGCGCGTCGCGCTGAGGCCGTACATGTCGGTGACGCCCGCGACGAGCCCGGAGGACAGGCCGCCGCCGCGCAGCCGGACGACGAACGACAGCACCTCCTGCGGCAGGCGGTAGGAGAGCTTGAGCGTGTGCTGGACGGCGGGGATGCCGAGCGCGCCGAGCGCCACGCGCGCGTCGGTGACGCGCTGGTGCGGATCGCCCACGATGAACAGGTCGTCGCGCGCCCGCGGCACCGCCGCCCGCAGCAGCCGCCACTGCGCCGCGCTGATGTCCTGCGCCTCGTCCACGACGATGTGACGGTACGGCTTCAGCCCGGGATCCACATCGTCGAGCAGATCACCCGTCGAGATCGACAGCAACCGCAACGCCTCGTCGGTCAGCTCGGCCAGCGAGCGCGCCCCCGGGCCGACCAGCGCCGGGCGGCGGCCCTCCGCGTCGGCCACGATGCGCAGGGCCAGGCGTTCGACGTTGTCCACCTCGACCCGCTTGCGCACCACCTCGTCCTCGATCAGCAGGTCCAGCTTGGCCGACAGCTCGTCGGCCAGGCTCTGCGAGAACGTCACCAGCAGTACGGGCCCCGCGCCGCGCGCCGCCAGATGGGCCGCCCGGTGCAGCGCCAGGACGGTCTTGCCGGTGCCCGCCCCGCCGATGACCAGCACCGGGTGCTCGTACCTGGCGGCCCTGGCCAGCCGGTGCTGCGGCGGGTCGAGGAACGTGCACCAGTCCGGCGCGTCCAGCACCCGCTCAAGCGCCACCTTGTCCTGGACGAACGCCGCGCGGTCGGGGCTGCGCCGCAGCGCCGCGTACAGGTCGTCGGTGTCGATCGGGCCGCTCTCCGGGTCGGCGGCCCGCCAGGCGTCCAGCTCGCGCCACGCCTCCGCCAGGGTGCCGCCGCGCGCCAGCGCGGCCAGCGGGGCGTACTGGGTGGGCGGCAGCAGCGGTTCGAGCGCGGCCACGTCGGCCTCGGTCGTGATCAGCCGGAACAGCGGCAGCGCGTGCAGGTCGAGGCCGAGGCCCAGCAGGTCTCCGTCGCAGATCGGGTCGAACAGCCCGGACGACCCCGCCGATCGGCGTAATGCGGGCTCCACCCGCTCCAGGGACTCCGCGTCCCACTCCTCGACGACGCCGATCACCGGGTTGACGCCGTAGCGGTGGCGGCGCGCGTACGACCAGGCCTCGGCGTCCGGCAGCACGTCGCGCAGCCAGTAGACGTCCCGCTGCCGCACCACCACCCCGCGGTGGCCGGCCGCCAGGCGCAGGGTCGCGACCCGCGGATCGCGCGCGCCCCGCACCCTCTCGGCGTGCGGGGCGCCGGCCACGTTCAGCAGGAACCGGCGCAGCGCGACCACGGCGTCCCTGCGCACCGGCTGGGCCAGTGCGCTGAGCTCCCTGGGGAACTCCGGGCCGATCGCGAGCCGCGGCACAGGCTCAGTCCAATAGTTCGAGCAGGTCGCGGTCACCGCGTTCGCGGAGCCTGTTGAGCAGGTCGGGCAGGGCGACGGGGCCCGTCATGCCGATTCTGGTCGCGATCACCCTGGCCGCCTGATCTCGTGTGCCTCCCGGGGCCGTGTACCCGACCAGGCGCAGCGCCTTGGTGATCTTCTCGGCGCCCTGCGCGGCGACCGGCAGGTGCCTGGCCCTCAGCACGCCCTCGTCCGACAGCGTCAGGAACAGGTGGCCGCCCTCGCGGGCGCCCACGTCCACCAGCAGGTGCTCGATGGACTGCAGCACCGGCGAGCCGTGCCAGGTCATGGTCAGCTCGCCCGCGGCGCTCCTGACCGTCCTGCTCTCACCCGGGTTCAGCCCCAGGTACGAGGCGAAGCCCGTCGGCAGCGCGCACTCGCCGCCCGCCAGCTGCTCGCCGGTCACGTCCACGCGCAGCCACCAGCGGCCGTCCGGCTGCCTGAAGCAGCGCCTGGTCTGGGAGACGTCCTTCAGCGGCTGGTACGGCTTGTCCGGCTCGGGCGCGCCGCCGTTCGTCTCGCTCGCGGGCCCCGTCACCGGGGTGAACGCCTGGAACTGCGGCGGGCCCGGGGGAGGCGGCGACTGGGCGGGGCCGAACGCCGACTGCAGCAGCTCCACCGGCTCCTGGCGCATGGCGGCCTGCTGATCGTGAACCTGCTGATCAGGAGTGTGCTGGTCCGGGATCTGCTCGGGCGCGGCCTGCTGGGCCTCAAGCTCCTGGGGCTGCTCGTACTGCTGCTCCCGCACGGGCGGAGGGGCCAGCGTGGTCAGCACGAACTGCCAGGCCGGGACCTCCAGCGCGCGGATCTCGACGTTGTGCCAGTCGGCCGCGCCGATGATCCGCTCCTTGGGCGCCTCGGGGCCGATCGTCGCGACCAGCTCGTCCAGATGAGCGCGGTACGGGGCCGCCTCGTCGCTGGACAGCCAGTGGTCGAGGCGGGCGCGCAGCTCGTCCTCGGTGGCGGCGATCTCGGCGGGCGGGACGGCGAAGAGCTTGGCCAGCTGGTCCACGGCGGAGGGCTCGTCGGTGAAGACCCGGTTCTGGGCCACGGCCCAGCTCTTGTCGTCCAGACCGGCGAACGCGGCCTCGATCAGCTCGGGCAGCTCCTGCTCGCGACCGCTCTCGGCACCGGCCTGCTCGCCCTGCTCGGCGTGCTGCTCGGCGTGCTGCTCGGCGGGCTCCAAGGGGAACTGCTCGACCGGGACCTGCTCGGCGTGAACGTCTTCGTGAACGTTTTCAGGGACCTGCTCATCGAGGACATCCCCGGCCGGTTCGGCTTCCTGAACGTCGGGCACGGGCTCGTCGGCGGTGTCCAGCGCGTCCCCGTGGTGCTCCTCAAGGGCGTCGCCGTGGTGTGCCGCCACGACCTGCTCGCTCTCGGGCGCGCTCTCCGGCTCGGCTGCCCGCGCGACGGACTCCTCGGCCTGTTCCGCGGCGGCGACCTCGGCCGCGTGCTGGGCGGCGGCCACCTCGGCGTCGTGCCGGGCGGCGTCCCCAGCGTCAGCGTCAGCGCCGGCGTCGTCGGCGACAGCGTCAGGGCCGGCGGCGTCCCCAGCGGCGTTCTCCGCCGCGACCGGCCCCACGTGAGACTCTTGGGCCTCGTGCTCCGGCTCCGGCGCCGCAGCGGCGGGCTCAGCCTCGCGCGCGGCCTGCTCCTGAACGTCCCGCTCGTGCGCGAAGGGCTCATGCGCCAGCGGCGCGGCGACGGACTCGCCCACTGGCGACTCGGCGGGCTCGACCGGCTGGGCGGCCACCGGCTCGGCGGGCTCGACCGGCTGGGCGGCCACCGGCTCGGCGGGCTGGTCCAGTGGCGGCGCGACGGGCTCGGCGGCCACGGGCTCGGCGGCCACGGGTGCGGCCTGCGGCAGGCCGGCGGGCGTGGCGAGCGGCGGCTCGTGCCTCCCGCCCGGGGCCGGAGCGGCGTACGCGAGCGGCTGCGCGAGGTGCACCAGGACGGCGGAGAACAGCGTGTTCAGCACCGGCCGCGCCTGGATGAAGGGCTGGTCCACCAGCTCCCGGCTGGTCAGCGCCAGCAGCCCGGCCCACGACCCGGTGCGGTCGAGCGCGATGGCGACCGCGGGCTCGTCGGCCTCGTCCGGGTCCAGCACGTGCAGCGCGGGCAGGACGTCGCCGATCGAGGCGGCCGGCCAGTGTTCCAGGGCGATCTCCGTCAGCAGCTCGCCCAGCGACTCGGGGCCGATCGCGGCCAGGACGCGGGGCATGGGCAGGCTGCGCCACCACGCATCCGGCAGGTCCGGCTGCCCGGTGAGTAGCGTGATCGTCGACGCGTCGCTCCACCTCAACGGTGGTACGAGGTCGCTCAGGCAGAAGTTCATCCCGTTCCGTTCACCAGCCCCTCACGCCGCCGCAGCGGTGCAGCCCAAATCTCGCCGCCCACGGAACAGACCATAGTCCGGCAAAACAGCCCTACGCATCATGCACGACGCATCAACGCCGAACAGCGGCAAAGCGTAGACGCACGTAGTCGGCCATCCAGCCAGTCTCCCTGCGAAGTGCGGGCGCGGCCAGTTCGTTGACGCGACGGAGCAGGGGCTCCACGATCTCCGGGGGAAGCCCTTCGAGCACCGATGCGGCGAACACGCGCACCCAGTCCGCGGCCCCGCCGGGGCACTCGTCAAGGGGGGTCGGCCGGTCGAAGTATTCGAGCAACCTGACGACGAACCCCTCCTGCTCGAGGCGGCGGGCGTACTCGGCAGGCGTGGGAAAATACCACGGGAGCTCTGGTTCGCGCAGGCCGTATTCGCGCCACGCGGTCAGCATCGCGGTGGTCAGCTCGGCGCAGTTGCCCGCGCCGCCCATCTCCGCGACGAAGCGTCCGCCAGGCTTGAGTGCCTCGCGGACGCTGGCGATCACGGCGGCCGGGTCGCGGCTCATCCAGTGCAGCGCCGCGTTGGAGAAGACCGCGTCGTACGGGTCCACCACCGTGAAGTCGTGCCCGTCGCCGATGATGAAGTCGATGCCGGGATACTGCGCCAGCGCCTTCTCGATCATGGCGGACGAGCCGTCGATGCCGAGGACGTCGGCGCCCCTGAAGGCGATCTGCGCCGTCAGCACCCCGGTGCCGCAGCCGAGGTCGAGCACTCGCTCGCCGGCCCGGGGGTCGAGCAGGTCGACCAGTGGCGCGCCTTGGGTCGATACGTAGCCGAAGCTGCTGTCGTAGGCGCGACTGTTCCACCGCTCCAAACTCGGTGTGTCGTATCGCAAGACGATCAGCTCACAATCGATCAGACATCGGGCCCCCGTGGCCGTGCTGTCTGTTCACTTTAGAGGCTGATTGTCGCTACCACATATCAAGTCACATAGGACTCATCCCACCTTCTTGCCCCACTCCTTCCTCAGGTACGCCTTCGCCGCGTCTGCCTGCGGAATCGTCATGAGCACCGGCGGGCCGGGCGCCTTGGGCAATTTCGCGGCCTGCTCCCTGTCGAGCGTGCCCTTCATGAGCATCGCCTCGCCGCGCACCGGCCTGGCGTACCCCTTCTGGAGCAGGTTCTGGCCCTCGTCGGAGAAGAGGAACTCCTGCCAGAGCCGGGCCGCGGCCGGGTGCGGGGCGTTCTTGTTGATCGCCTGCACGTGGTAGCCGCCGAGCGCCGCGTCCCGGGGGATCGTCACCTTCCAGGCGTCGCCGTGTTCGGCGCTGCGCGCGGCGTTGAGGTGGTCCCAGGCGATGACCACGTTGGCCTTGGCCAGGTCGGTCAGCCTGCCCGCCTGCTTGAGCCTGGCGAACAGCTCGACGCCCTGCTGCGGCTGCGGCGTCCCCGAGCGCATGGACGCGGCCATGACGCCGCCGAACGCCGACGCCGAGCGCAGCGGGTCGCCGTCGAGCGCGACCTTGTAGCCGGGCCCGAGCAGGTCGGCGAAGGAGGCGGGCGGTTTGACCGCGCGGGGGTCGTAGCCGATGGACATGTAGCCGCCGTACGCGGCGTACCAGGCGCCGGACGGCTCCTTCACCTGGTCGGGCAGGTCCTGCCAGCCCTGGACCTGGTAGCGGGCGAACCGGTCGGCCGCGGAGACGGCCACGTCCATCGTCAGGTCGAACACGTCGGGCTTGAGCTGCGCGGCGGCGTCCAGTTCACGTTTGCTGCTCGCGGTGGGCTCCAGCTCGTTGACCTTGATGTCGTACTTGTCGGCGAAGGTGTCGATGACCTCGCCGTAGTTGACCCATTCGCGGGGCAGGGCGATCACGTTGAGCTCGCCCTCGCGCTTGGCGGCCTCGGCCAGGCGGTCCATGGTGCCGAAGCCGGCCTTCAGCGAGGTGGCTCCGGTGTTGATCGGCGGCAGGTTCCTGGCCTCGGTGGAGGCGGTGTCCGTGGACGACGCGCCGCATCCGGCGCTGGCGAGGATGGCTGCTGCGGCGGCGCAGGTACGTACAGTCACGTATTGAATACTTGCTGTTACATCCGCCCAGGTCGAGGAGGCGCGGCCGGAACGACCTTGGCGGCCACGAGTGTCTCTTCGGGGATCTCCACCACGGTGCCATCCCTTTTGCGAACTTTGAGAAGTCCGTCCGGCCACGACACGAGCACGCCCACCGCGTCACGGAACCCGCCCGGGACGCGTCTGCGGGTGGTGATCCGTGCGCCTATATCCTGACTTGTGATGGCGATGACGAGGCGCGCGACCATGAGTTTGGCACCCTCCGTTTCGGCCAGCGTGCAAGCACGGCAATACTAGGGCGTAGCAAACCGCGGTCGAAGTCATGCCATGGTGCGGAGAAGAAGGAGCTCGAGGTGACCTACGTCATCGCGCAGCCTTGCGTGGACGTCCTGGACAAGGCGTGCATCGAGGAATGCCCCGTTGATTGCATCTACGAGGGCGAGCGCATGCTTTACATCCACCCCGACGAGTGCGTGGACTGCGGCGCGTGCGAACCAGTGTGCCCCGTCGAGGCCATTTTCTACGAGGACGACCTTCCCGAGCAGTGGAAGGACTTCTACAAGGCGAACGTGGACTTCTTCGAGGACCTCGGCTCGCCCGGTGGCGCCTCGAAGGTGGGCAAGATCGAGAAGGACCATCCGGTGGTGGCCGCCCTGCCGCCGCAGGGCGAGGACCACTGACGAGTCCCGACGTCGTGCACGGGGGCATCCGCAGGGATGCGCCCCGTTCGCGCCATGCGCCCGTGACGCGGCTCCGCTGAGCCGCCGCGCCCCAGTACGCCGAGGAGAAGAATCGTGAACAAGCTGCCTGACTTCCCCTGGGACCGGCTGGAGCCGTACAAAGAGCGTGCGCTGGCGCATCCCGACGGCATCGTCGACCTGTCGGTCGGCACGCCCGTCGACTCCGTGCCGCGGGTCGTCCAGGACGCCCTGGCCGGAGCGTCCGACAGCCCCGGCTACCCGCTGACCCACGGCACCGTGGCGCTGCGCGAGGCCGCGGCCGGCTGGCTGCGGCGCAGGCACGGCGTCACGGTCGGGCCGCGCGACGTGCTCCCGCTGATCGGCTCCAAGGAGTTCGTCGCCTGGCTGCCCACCTACCTGGGCGCCAAGCGGGTGGTCTTCCCCGAGCTGGCCTACCCCACCTACGACGTGGGCGCCAGACTCGCCGGCGCGGTCGGCACCGCGTCCGACAGCACGCTCGCGCTCGGACCCGAGCCCGTCGACCTCATCTGGGTCAACAGCCCCGGCAACCCCACGGGGCGCGTGCTGCCCGCCGAACACCTGCGCAAGGTCGTGGCCTGGGCCCGCGAACGCGGCGCCGTCGTGGCCTCCGACGAGTGCTACATCGAGCTCGGCTGGGAAGAGCAGCCGATCTCGATCCTCCACCCCGACGTCTGCGGCGGCTCCCACGAGGGGCTGCTCGCCGTCCACTCGCTCTCCAAGCGCTCCAACCTGGCCGGCTACCGCGCCGGGTTCGTGACGGGCGATCCCGTCCTGGTCAAGCGGCTGCTGGAGACCCGCAAGCACGCCGGCATGATCATGCCGCAGCCCGTGCAGGCCGCGATGGCGGCCGCGCTCGGCGACGACGAGCACGCCGAGCACCAGCGCGAGCTCTACGCCGCGCGCCGAGCGCTGCTGCGGCCCGCGCTGGAGAAGGCGGGCTGGGAAATCGACCATTCGACGGCAGGGCTGTACTTCTGGGCGTCCAACGGGCAGAACGCCTGGGATCAGGTAGCCAAGCTTTCCGAAATCGGCATTTTGGTCGCGCCGGGCGAATTCTATGGATCAGCAGGTGGGCGCCACATCCGCATCGCGATGACCGCGACTGATGAGCGGATCGGTGCGGCGGTGCTCCGCCTCCAGTAGGATCGCGCGTCATAGCCATCCCAACTGGCTTGAGCACGCATAAATTGATAAGGGCTTATGCCGAGGCAGACCGCGAGTGGAGCGAGCTGATCGATGAGCATGACCTCCATGGTCGTACTCGGGCTGAGCATCGCCACCGTCCTGCTGCTGCTGGGCGCCTTCTTGGCGACCATGCGGCAGGACAGGAGAGGCCGCACGAGCGCGCCGCCCGCGCAGGTCGCGTCCTTCGAGACCCCGCTGGCGGCGCCGGTGAGCGTCCCCGCGCATGTCGGCACCGACTACACCGACCCTCGCACCCTCCGGATCGGGGACCGGATCCAGGTGCACGGCTCACGCGCCCGCGTGCTCGGAGCGATGTACATCTCGTGGCAGGGCCACGAGTGGACCGAGTTCTTCCTCCGCGACTCCGCAAGGCGCTACCAGTGGCTCTCGGTCGAGGTGCTCGACGGTGACCCGCCGCACCTTGAGGTCCAGCTCTGGAATGACGTGCCGACGCAGGGCATGGTCCCGGCCAAGAGCATGCTGATCATGGAGGGCGTGGAGTTCTTCCCGATCGAGCGCGGCACGGCCGCGTTCAGGACCGAGGGCGACACCGGCTACCCTGAGCGCGGCCTGCTCGACTTCGCCGACTACCGGGCCGCCGACGGGCGGTTGTTGTCCTTCGAACGCATCCAGGGCGGCTCGTGGACGGCCGGCTACGCCCAGCCGCTCCCGCCCGGCTCGATCTCCATCGTCCGCCGCGCCTCCTGAGCGGCGCTTCCCTTCTCAGGACAGCTCGACCCGGCGGTCGCCGGCCTTGCCGCCCGCCTGCCAGCCTTCGAGCTCCAGGTCGTTGGACCAGGTCACGCCGCTGTAGCCGACCCGGCTGATGGCGTACTGCTCGGCGTGGGCCACCGACCAGGCGGCCACCAGCCACCCGCGCTTCTTCGACGTGATCGCCGTGCTGCCCAGCGCCCTGGCGAGCTGCTTGCGCGCCTCGGCGGTCTTCGGCTGCGGCGGCGGGGTCTTGGCCGAGGGGTACCAGCAGTGGACCGCCTTCGGGACCCGCCCGGTGAAGGCGGCGGCGAGGATCTTCGCGTCGCCCTCGTGCGGCGCGTACGCGTAGCCGCCCGCCGAACGCTGCACGGCCTGCGCCGCCTCGGCCAGCGGGAGCTTGCGGTAGTTCTTCACCTTGACCAGCGCGGCGAAGAACTTGTTGGTGGCGTAGACGGGGTCCATGAGCTGTTTCTTCCTGCCCCAGCCCTGCGACTCGCGCTGCTGGAACACCCCGACCGAGTCGCGGTCGCCGTAGTCGAGGTTGGACAGCTTCGACTCCTGCAGCGCCGTGGCGTACGCGATGACCACGGCCCGCTCGGGCAGCCGGCGGCGCGCCGCCACGGCCGCGATGGTGGCCGAGATGCGGGCCTGCTCGATGTCGAGGCCGATGGTGCCGTCGGGCGTGACGGCGGTGCAGTAGGCCTCGGGCTGGACCGCCAGCCGCGGAGCCCGCTTCAGCAGGTGATAGAGGCCCACCGACACGCCCACCGCGAGCACGACGACCACGACCACGATGGTGATGACCCCACGAGAGAAGCGCACGCGCACCCTGAAGAACCTACCCGGCCGGATAAGCTCCGTGGCCATGAGTCACGTGAGCACCTCGTCACCGATACCCCCGGTGGTGGACGAGCTGTGGGAGCGCCGCGCGGAGCTGTCGCCGGCCGACGCCGAGGCACGCCACCTGGTGACCGGCGCGATCGATCTGCTCGACCGGGGAGAGGCCCGTGCGGCTCACCTGGTCGGCGGCGAAGTCGTCGTGGACGAGCGGGCCAAGCGGGCGATCCTGCTCAGCTTCAAGGTGCTCGGCCTGGTCCGCTCGCAGGTGGGCGACTTCCACCAGCACGACCGGCATCCGCTCAAGAGCTCACTCGACGGCGTCCGCGTGGTGCCGGGGGCCATCGCGCGCTGGGGCTCGTACCTGGCGCCCGGCGTGGTGCTGATGCCGTCGTTCACGAACATCGGCGCGTACGTCGATGCCGGCACGATGGTCGACACCTGGGCCACGGTCGGATCCTGCGCCCAGATCGGCAAGAACGTGCACCTGTCCGGCGGCGTGGGCATCGGCGGCGTGCTGGAGCCGCCCGGCGCGGTGCCGGTCGTGGTCGGGGACGACGCGCTGATCGGCAGCCGGGCGATGATCGTGGAGGGCGCCAGGGTCGGCGAGGGCGCGGTCGTCGGGGCTGGAACGATCCTGTCCGCCTCGATGCCCGTCATCGACGTCGAGAGCGGCGCGGAGCTGGCCCGCGGCGCGATCCCCGCGTGGTGCGTGGCGGTGAGCGGCACGCGGCAGAAGGAGTTCCCCGGCGGCACGTTCGGCCTGCCCTGCGTGCTGGTGATCAAGCGCCTGGAGCCGGGGCGCAGGCACGACAAGGCGGCGCTCAACGAGGTGCTGCGCGAACACGGAGTGAACACCTGATGCTTGACCTGACCCAGGACGTACGCGACCTGACCGCCGCGATCGTGGACATCGAGTCGGTGAGCGGCGCCGAGAAGGCGCTGGCAGACGACGTCGAACGGGCGCTGACGGCGCTGCCGCACCTGAAGGTGACCAGGTCGGGCGAGACCGTCGTGGCCCGCACGGAGCAGGGGCACGCCGAGCGCGTGCTGATCGCCGGCCACCTCGACACCGTCCCTCTCGCGGGCAACCTGCCCAGCCGGGTGGAGGGCGACCTGCTGTACGGGTGCGGCACCTCCGACATGAAGGCCGGCGTGGCCGTCGCGCTCAGGCTGGCCGCCACCGTGCCCGCGCCCGTCAGGGACGTGACCTATGTCTTCTACGACTGCGAGGAGATCGAGGCCGAGCGCAACGGCCTCACCAGGGTCGCCAGGGAGCATCCCGACTGGCTGGCGGCCGACTTCGCGGTGCTGATGGAGCCCACCGACGGCGTGATCGAGGGCGGCTGCCAGGGCACCCTGCGGGCCGAGGTCACGGTGACCGGCCGGCGCGCCCACAGCGCCAGGTCGTGGTTCGGGGTCAACGCCATCCACGGGATCGAGCCGGTGCTGGCCAGGCTCAACGCGTACGAGGCGCGCCGGCCGGTGGTCGACGGGCTGGAATACCGCGAAGGGCTGAACGCGGTCGGCGTGCGCGGTGGCGTGGCCGGCAACGTCATCCCCGACCTGTGCGTGGTGACGGTCAACTACCGCTTCGCCCCCGACCTGTCGCTGGAGGCGGCGCAGGAGCACGTACGCGAGGTGTTCGACGGCTTCGAGGTGGCCTTCACCGACGGCGCGCCCGCGGCCAGGCCGGGGCTGACGCATCCGGTGGCGGCTGCCTTCACCGCGGCCGTCGGCGGCACTCCGCGCGCCAAGCTGGGCTGGACGGACGTGGCCCGCTTCTCCGCGCTGGGGGTGCCCGCCGTCAACTACGGCCCCGGTGACCCGAACCTGGCACACCAGCAGGGCGAATACGTGTCGCTGCCCAAGATCGTGGAGAGCGAGCGGGCGATGCGGAACTGGCTCCACATATGAAAGTGGCCTTCCTCGCCGGCCATTTGGCGGGGAAGACCACTTTCAGTCCCGAGCAGCACCCTCGGCAGTTAGACGCGGGGGAGTCGAAATCCGGTTCCCGGCTTCGTCCAGATTTTTTCAGACAATGTTCCGTCCGTCCGACCAGCGATTTCGCCTTCAGCCGACAGACTCGGACGACGGAACCGGCCGCGCGTGAGAAGGGCTAGCGTCATCTCCATGGAAAAGATTCGCCGAGAGCGCCGCCAGGGACAAGCCGTCGTCCGTGGCGACCTCGTCCCCAGCTCCACCCACGACCAGCGGCTGCTGGCCCGCCAGGGATCCTCCGACTGGGTCCACATGGACCCGTGGCGGGTGCTGCGCATCCAGGCGGAGTTCGTGGAGGGCTTCGGGCAGCTCGCCGAGCTGCCGCCGGCGGTCACCGTCTTCGGTTCGGCCCGCACCGCCCCCGACACGCCCGACTACGCGATGGGCCGCGCGCTCGGCAGGAAGCTGGCCGAGACCGGCTACGCCGTGATCACGGGCGGCGGGCCCGGCGTCATGGAGTCGGCCAACCGGGGCGCGCTCGACGTCGACGGCGCGGTGTCGGTCGGGCTCGGCATCGAGCTGCCCTTCGAGCAGCGCATGAACGACTACGTCGACCTCGGCATCGAGTTCCGCTACTTCTTCGTGCGCAAGACGATGTTCGTCAAATACTCGTGCGGCTTCATCGCCCTGCCCGGCGGCTTCGGCACCCTCGACGAGCTGTTCGAGGCGCTCACGCTGGTGCAGACGCGCAAGGTCACCTCCTTCCCCGTGGTGCTGATGGGCTCGGAGTTCTGGGGCGGGCTGCTCGACTGGATCAAGAGCACGCTGCTCGGCACCGGCAAGATCGCGCCGCAGGACCTCGACCTGATCACCATGACCGACGACGCGGAAGAGGCCGTGCGGATCATCGTCGACGCCGACCGGGCCCGCTCCCAGCAGCGTGAGGAGGAGCTGAAGGCCGCGGCGGTCCAGACCGCGGAGCCCCAGTAGGCCCCGAATAAGCTCTTGCGCCGTGAACATCTGCGTCTACTGCGCCTCAAGCCTCAACATCGACAAGAAGTACATCGAGCTGGCCGCCGCCGTCGGCACCGAGCTCGCCCGGCGTGGCCACACCCTGGTGAGCGGCGGCGGGTCGGTGTCCTGCATGGGCGCCGTCACCGCCGCCACCAGGCCCGCCGGCGGCCGGACGGTCGGGGTGATCCCGCAGGCGCTGGTGGACATGGAGGTGGCGGACGTGGAGTCCGACGAGCTGATCGTCACGGCCGACATGCGCGAGCGCAAGGGCATCATGGACGCCCGCTCCGACGCGTTCCTGGTGCTGCCCGGCGGCATCGGCACGCTGGAGGAGCTGTTCGAGATCTGGACCGCCCGCGTGCTCGGCCTGCACGATCGCCCGCTGGTCATCCTCGACCCGTTCGGCCTGTACGACCCGCTCAAGCACCTGGTCGACGGCATGTACGAGCAGGGCTTCACCCGCCCCGACGTCTTCGACGCGATCTCCTGGACCTCGACCGTGGCGGAGGCGTTCGCCGCGCTCGAATCGCGCACCCAGCCCGTGCGGCCGAGCGTCGCCGAACTCGGCGAGGCCGCGGGCTGACCTGCGCGGCTTCGCTCGCTTCCGGGGGCGGACGCGGCAAGTGCGGGACCTCGTGCCCCGATGGTATGAGTACGATGCCAATGTGCTGGTCATACTCGCCATCGCCGCCATCGCCATCTTGGCCTGCGTGGTGCTGGTCTCCCTCGGCAGGGGCGGTGAGCTGACCGAGTTCCCGCCCGACGTGCCGCCGCTCGACCTGCCCGAGGCGGGGCAGCTCACCGCGGTCGACTTCATGGCGCTCCAACTGCCGGTCAACCTGGTCGGCTACCACACGCAGAGCGTCGACGAGACCCTGCGCAGGGCCGCCGGCGCGATCAGCGCCCGCGACACCCGGATCGCGGTGCTGGAGCAGCGGGTCTCCGAGCTGCTGTCGAGCCGGCTGTACGCGCGGCAGGAGGTCTATGCCGCGCCGGGGGCGGGGCCGCGTACCGAGCACGAGCCCGAGGCGCCGGCCACGCCGCGCGAACTGCCCGAGTCGGGCGATCCGGTGGGGGCGGGCGGGGCCACGGCGACGTGGGAGCACGCCGCGCAGCTCAAGCGCCCGCCGGAGTGGCGGGTGGCCCAGCCGGGCGACACCGCCGCCGCCAACGGCGAGACCCCGGCCGCCGCTGCCTCCGATGAAGGGGCCGCCGCCAAACCGGACGACGAGTTCGTGGCCGAAACCGAGGAGGCGGCAGAGGAAGAGCCCGCCGAGCAGCCGGCCGACGGTGAGAAGGCGGAGGAGACGGTGGCGGTGCGCGAGGAGCCCGACGCCGAGGATGAGCCTCAGCCCGCCGTCAAGGACGAGGCCGTCGAAGACAAGGACAAGGACAGCAAAGGCAAGGACGGCGACGAGCGCCCGTGAGTGAGCCCATCCGCTGCAGTTGGGCGGGTATGTCCGACCCGATGTACCTCGCCTACCACGACGACGAGTGGGGCCGCCCGCTCAGGGGCGACGACGAGGTCTTCGAGCGCGTGTCGCTGGAGGCGTTCCAGTCGGGCCTGTCGTGGCTGACGATCCTGCGCAAGCGGGAGAACTTCCGCGCCGCCTTCGACCGCTTCTCGATCCCGAAGGTCGCCGCGTACACGGAGCAGGACGTCGAGCGCCTGCTCGGAGACACGGGCATCGTCCGCAACCGGGCCAAGATCGAGGCCGTCATCGGCAACGCCAGGGCCGCCTACGACCTGCCCGGCGGCCTGTCGGAGCTGGTGTGGCGGCACGCCGACCCCGACGCTCCCGTGCCCGCGACGATGGCCGACGTGCCCGCCGTCACCCCTGGCTCGAAGGCGCTGGCCAAGGAGCTGAAGAAACACGGCTTCCGGTTCGTCGGCCCGACCACGGCGTACGCGCTGATGCAGGCGATCGGCCTGGTCAACGACCACATCAAGGACTGCCTGGCGCGGAGCCGCTGAGCTCCACGCCGTGGCCGCGCCCCAGCGACCCGCCTACCGCCACGGTGATCACGGGGGTCCTGCCTGTGCGCACGGTGACGGTCTCGTCGGCCCTGACGACCCCGCGGGCGGGGCGGTCGAGCGTGATCGTCACGACGTCCACGGTCCTGCTCGGGTCGGCCACGGCCAGGAAGAGCCGTTCGCGGGCCCGGCGCAGCATCACCACGCAGGGCTGATCCACGCTGACGATCCCCGCCGTACCCGGCGTCCAGAAGGTCGCCCCGAGCAGCGAGCGCGTCCGTACGGCCTGCACGTCCCGCGTGTTGGCCAGCACCCGCGCGGGCCGGCTGCCGCGAAAGGACCTGGTCCGCTCGCGGGTGGCGTTCGGCAGCAGCACGTAGGCGTATGTGGCGTCCTGCGGGTCGATGCCGTGGTCGTACCAGATCGTCACGTATCGCCGGGAGACGAGGTCGGCGGCGCCCTCGGTGTCGTCGCCCGCGTTGATGTCGCGCCAGCGGCCCGAACGCGTCTCCACCAGCATCGAGGCCCCGTCGACGACGTAGCCGCCCGCCCCTGGCAGGTGGATCCACCCGTCGCCCACGTACGGCTCCGCATCCGTGGCGCGGTTGTCCACCACGGTCTCGATCCTGCGGCCGTCGCCGCTGGTGATGCCGCCGCCGAGCGCCACCACGGCCGAGTCGAGGCAGAACCACGACTTGCGCGCCCGCAGGGTGACGCCGTCGCCGATCAGCTCCATGGCCGCGACGCCGTACCGCCCCTCCAGCGCCACCCCGCCCGCCGGCTCGTTGGCCGGCCGGTAGGCGCTGAAGTCGAGATCGGCCCGCTCACGGGTGTCCACGGTGGTGCCGGGCAGCCGGTACGGGTCCACGGTCGGCCAGAAGTCGTGCCCGTAATGGCCGAGGTCGCCGGTGTAGAGGTAGGTCATGCCGTCGCCGGTGTACCAGCCGTGCGGGTTCTCCCCGTTGATCGCCTCGTAGGCGGCGACCCGCCGCGACGACATGCTGATCGCGACCGACCAGCCGGGCCGCCGGTGCACGACCCGGTCCATCGAGGGGAACACGAAGTGCCCTGAGGGGCCCGGCGCGGCCTCCACGCTCTTGTCGTCGAGCACCGCGACCGCCCGCCTGGTCTCCGGCACGTTCGCGTGCCGCAGGTAGGCCCGGCTCCCGCCGCGCTCGATCCACCCCTTGGCCAGCGCCATGAAACGGCTCCGGTACGGCTCCGGCGCGCTCTCCGCCAGCAGCAGCACCGCCGAGATCACGCCATGGCCCGCCACCCGGTCGGAGAACGCCTGCCGCGTCGCCGCCCGCCCCCTGACGGTGTCCATGAGCAGCCCGTCGTGCATGAAGGGCGCGAAGGAGCGCTCGACCGCGTCCAGCACCACCCGCAGCCCCGGGTCGCTCACCTCCCAGGGCGAGCCGTGCAGCAGCGCCACGCTCT
Source organism: Nonomuraea maheshkhaliensis (assembly GCF_039529435.1). NCBI lineage: Bacteria > Bacillati > Actinomycetota > Actinomycetes > Streptosporangiales > Streptosporangiaceae > Nonomuraea > Nonomuraea maheshkhaliensis. Next base: position 25,434 of record NZ_BAAAMU010000068.1, on the reverse strand, counting down.
CGGATACCGCGATGAGCAGGGACAGGCCGTAGGAGCCCGTGTAGGCCACGCTGCCGTGCTGGATGAACGAGCCGTCGCGGTAGAAGCCGTCGCCGCTTTCGGCGTAGCGGAACACGCTGTGCCGCCCGCCGTCACGCACGTCGGAGAGCCCGTCGCGGGCCAGCGCCAGCCGGCCGGGGTCACGCCCGGCCACGCCGCGGAAGGCCACGATGCCGGCCTTGTCGGCCCGGTTGGAGCCGCTCTCGGAGGCGTCCGGCCAGCCCGCGCGCCGGTCGGCGTCGGGGCAGAACCGGTCGATCGCCCTCAGGTACGCCTCCGTCCGGCCCGCGTCGAGCCGATCGCCGAGCAGCACGCACACCCGGGCCAGTTCGGCGGGCGTGCCGATCTCCCAGAACCACCAGTTGCCGCTCTCCGGGAGCCGCTCGTTGTAGTGGCCCTCGTGCAGCAGGTCGAGCGCCTCGATCACCTGGGCCGCCACGGCGTCGTCGCCGTACTGGGCGGTGCCGGGCGTGGCCCACGCGGTGGCGATCAGCCGCAGCCGGCCGTAGCTGCCCGTGACGCGGCCGGGCCGGCCCCCGAGCGGCAGGTCCGGCCAGAGGAGACCGGGCGTCATCTCGGCCAGCCGGCGGGCGGCGCGCTCGCTCAGCGTGGCCATCGGCCGCTCGTAGACCGGGTCGGAGGCGTCGAACGCGCCGCCCGTGAGCAGGCGCACGGCCCTCGCGCGCAGGCCCTCGACGTCATACGGAGCGCGCGGGCGATCGGATCCGGAAGAGCGCATGGCGCAAGCCTTACCCACGCGGCCGTGCCGGCTCGGTCACTCCGCGTTGAAGACCGGCACTTCTTTGGCGAGGAAGGCCCGGGTGGCGTCGAGATGGTCGCGGGTCGCGACGCATTCGTCCTGAAGCTCGGCCTCCAGGGCCAGCGCGTCGGGCAGCGAGTGCGTGGCGGCGTAGGCCAGCGCCCGCTTGGTGGCGGCGTAGGCCAGCGTGGGGCCCTGCGCCAGCCGTACCGCGAGCTCCTGGGCGCTCTTCAGCACCTCGCCCGGCGGGACCACCCGGGTGACCAGGCCCAGCTCCAGCGCGCGGGCCGCGTCGAGCGGCTCGCCGAGCAGCATCAGCTCGGCCGCCCTGCCGGGGCCGACCAGGCGCTGCAGCGTCCACGACGCGCCCGTGTCGGGCGCCAGGCCGATGCCCGCGAACGCCAGCGCGAACTTCGCCTTCTCCGAGGCCACCCGCAGGTCGCAGGCGAAGGCCAGGGACGCGCCCGCGCCCGCGGCCACGCCGTTGACGGCGGCCACCACCGGCTTGGCCATGGTGGTGATCAGCTCCACGATCGGGTTGTAGTGCGCGCGCACGGTGTCGGCCAGGCCACGGCCAGCCTCCAGGTTCGCGGCGTGCTCACGCAGGTCCTGCCCGGCGCAGAAGGCCCGGCCCGAGCCGGTCAGCAGCACGGCCCTGACCGCGCGGTCTTCCGCGGTGCGGCGCAGGGCGGCGAGGAGCTCCTGCTTGGTCTCGGCGGTCAGCGAGTTCATCGCCTCGGGACGGTCGAGGGTGACGGTGGCGACGGCGTCGGCCGTCTCGTAGCGGATCACATCAACTCCCTGTCGACGAACGCGGCGGCTGCGGGCAGCAGCCGGGCGGCTTCCTGCTCGAAGTAGGCCCTGGCCTTCTCGCCCGGCCAGCCCGCTGGCAGCAGCTCGGGCGGCAGGCCGGGGTCGCGGAACAGGAAGTTGCGCCACCCGTGCACGAGTCTGCTCCTCGTCGCGAACACCAGGTCGGCCGGGGCCTGTTCCGGCAGCGTGCTGATCAGCGTGACAGCTTCGGCGTGCCAGCTCTCGTACGCCTCGCCGATGGAGGTCAGATCCCAGGCCCTGGCCACCAGCTCGCGCGGGTCGCCCTCCAGCCCGGCGTCGAACCTGTCGGCCCGCACCCCCTCGCCTTCGAGCAGGTTGTCCAGCTCGATCGAGGAGCGCGGGCCGATCCAGGTGGTCTCCGACAGCGACGCGTAGCCCAGGAAGGTCAGGTCGGCCTTGAGCCGCTCTCTTCGCGGACGCTCCTTGACCGGCTCGAAGACGATCAGATGCCAGCGGCCGTGCCAGGTCAGCGTTCCCGCTCGGTAAATTCTCAGTGCTGCCTCATCCAGCCGTCTGACGCATTTCGGCGTCAGCCCGTAGCCGGCGCCCTGAGGCAGTCTCAGTGGCCGCAGCCACCCCTGCCGCACCATGCGTGAAACCGCCGTGCGTACGGCGGGAGCGGCGATGTCCAGGGGTTTCATCAGCCGGACGAGTGCGGCGACGGATGCCTGTCCACCGCGTGAGCGTAAGTGGTCCCCATAGAGGTCGAACAGAGCGGCGCGAGCGTGCACGAGGTCCAGTTTGGACGTCATCGCACGCCTCGACAACGCATTCTGGGAGGAGATCGTTACCCATGAGCGCTCTCGATGCGGGAGAATAGGACATCACAGAAGACGTGAATGCGCCGACCACCCCCTCGGGAGGTCGGAAATCGCGGGCCGCGGGAGCCCAAGGCAGGAAGGGATGCACGCATGGCGGCGATGAAGCCGCGGACCGGCGATGGTCCGCTCGAGGTCACCAAGGAAGGGCGCGGCATTGTCATGCGGGTCCCCCTGGAGGGTGGCGGCCGGCTCGTCGTGGAGATCTCCGCCGACGAGGCGAAGGCCCTCGGCGAGGCGTTGAAGAACGTCGTCGGCTGAGAGCTCCCGAGAGACCACTTGATTGACCGACCCTGGCGTGGCCCGGCGCCAGGGTCGCTGACGTTTGAGGAGATGTTCTCGTGCCCATTGAGACCACGGCGTCGGTGATCGCCGAGGTTCCCGGCGATGCCGAGCTCCTGGCCGTACCTTACGCCTCCGACCTCGCTCCCGCGGTCGAGTTGCACCTGCCGGTGCCCGACCTGCTGGCGCACTACGAGGCCAAGGGAGAGGCGGGGGAGATCGTCGAGGTCCCGGTGGCACGGGCCGGCGGCGTGGGACGCGTCCTGCTGTACGGCGTCGGCGACGGCTCACCCCGTGCCCTGCGCAAGGCCGCCGCGACGCTGACCAGGAAGGTCAAGGGCCGCGACGCGCTGACCGTGGTGGTGCCCGATGGCGACGTGGCCGTGTTCGCCGAGGCGGCGCTGCTGGCCGCCTACTCCTTCAAGATCGGCGCAGCGGGCAGGCAGCCCGTGCGGGCCCTGGTGTTCGCCGGCGCCGACGAGGCGGCGGTGCGCCGCGCCGCCGGGGTGGCGGGGGCCGTGGCGCTCGCCCGCGACCTGGCCAACACGCCCGCGTCCGTCAAGGACCCGTCCTGGCTCGCCGAGCGGGCCGCCGAGGTGGGCGTGCCGGTCGAGGTGTGGGACGAGGAGCGGCTGCGGGCCGACGGGTTCGGCGGCCTCCTCGCCGTCGGGAAGGGCTCGGTCAGGCCGCCCCGGCTGATCAAGCTCTCCTACACGCCCGCCGAGCCGGCCGAGCGTCACGTGGTGCTCGTGGGCAAGGGCATCACGTTCGACTCGGGCGGGCTGTCGCTCAAGCCCACCGAGAACATGAAGACCCAGAAGACCGACATGGCGGGCGGCGCGGTCGTCATCGCCGTGCTCGGCGCGCTGGCCGCGCTCAAGGCTCCCGTGCGCGTGACCGGGCTCGTCGCCGCCGCCGAGAACATGCCGTCCGGCACCGCCCAGCGGCCGAGCGACGTCATCACCCCCTACGGCGGGCGCACGGTCGAGGTGCTCAACACCGATGCCGAGGGGCGGCTGGTGCTGGCCGACGCGCTGGCCTACGCCGACGCCGTGCTCGACCCCGACGTGGTGGTCGACATCGCGACGCTCACCGGGGCGATCACGGTCGCGCTCGGCCGTCACGTCGGCGCCGTCTACTCCTCCGACGACGTCCTCGCCAAGGAGCTCGTGGAGGCCGGGCAGGCCGCCGACGACCGGCTGTGGCGGATGCCGCTGATCGAGGACTACGCGCCCGCGCTGGAATCGTCGATCGCCGACCTGGCCAACGTCGAGACCGGGTCCACGTACGGCGCGGGGTCCATCACGGCGGCGCTGTTCCTGCGCGAGTTCGCGGGCCGGCGGCCGTGGGCGCACCTCGACATCGCCGGCGTCGGGCGCAGCACGGTCGACGAGGGCACGCTCAGCAAGGGCGCCACCGGCTTCGGCGTACGCGTCCTGCTGGAGTGGCTCACCCGAGCCTGACCGGCTGAGCCTTACCGGAGGCCCGCCGGGCGGGCTCGGCCGAGGCCCGGCCCGCCGGGCGGCTCGGCGCCGGCTAGTCGGCGATCTTGACGGCGGCGAGGAGGCCGTCGCCCAGCGGCATGAGCACCGAACGCAGGCGCTCGTCCGACTGCACCAGCTTGCCCACCTCGCGCAGCGTCACCGTCTCGGTGTCGCGCTGCGCGGGGTCGGCCACCCGGTTGTGCCACAACATGTTGTCGAAGGCCACGATGCCGCCCACGCGCAGCAGCCGGACGGCCTCGGCGAGATAGTCGGCGTATTCGTACTTCGCGGCGTCGGCGAACACCATGTCGTAGCCGCCGTCCGACAGCCGCGGCAGCACGTCGAGCGCCCGCCCCGAGATGAGCCGCACCCGGCCGCCGGAGAAGCCGGCCTCCGCGAACGCCTGCCTGGCCAGCCGCTGATGCTCCGGCTCGACGTCGACGCTGGTCAGCGTGCCGTCCGCGCGCATGCCGCGCAGCAGCCACAGCCCCGACACCCCGCAGCCCGTGCCGACCTCGACGACGGACTTGGCGTTCACGGCGGTGGCGAGGAAGCACAGGGCCGCCCCTCCGCCGGGAAGGATGGGCATGGCCCCCATCTCAAGCCCGCGCTGCCGCGCCGCGTGCAGGATCTCATCTTCGTGATGGAACTGCTCCGCATAGGCCAGAGTGGCCTCCACCGGACTGGTCATCGGCCTCCTCCCCCCACTTTCGTGCGATTGGTCCGCGAGATTGGCACCGATCGCAGCCTAGGGGAGACACGCCGGGACGGGAACTCAGGAGGGACCTAAGGCGTTGCAGGTTTAAACGGGCTTTGCCGGTCCGGAAGGCAGGCAGTACGCACGAAGGGACGAAACCAGGCACTATGGCGGTAGTGGTGGTCCCAGAGAGAGGAGTTCTGGTGGACGAAAGCGACCACCAGACAGATACTCCCGTGTCGTCTGACTGGACGCCTCCCACCTGGGAGGAAGTGGTGCGGACTCACTCCGCACGCGTGTATCGGCTGGCCTACCGGCTGACCGGCAACGTTCACGATGCCGAAGACCTGACACAGGAGGTCTTCGTCCGGGTTTTCAGGTCGCTGTCGAGTTACACCCCCGGCACGTTCGAGGGGTGGTTGCACCGGATCACGACGAACCTGTTCCTCGACATGGCGCGGCGCAAGCAGCGCATCAGGTTCGAAGGTCTGGCCGACGACGCCGCCGAGCGGCTGCGCGGCCGCGAGCCGTCGCCGGCGCAGGCGCTCGACGACGCTCACTTGGAGCCCGACATCCAGGCCGCCCTCGACGCGCTCGCCCCCGAGTTCCGGGCCGCGATCGTGCTGTGCGACATCGAGGGCCTGTCTTACGAGGAGATCGCGGCCACGCTCGGCGTCAAGCTGGGTACGGTCCGAAGCCGTATTCACCGTGGCCGGGCGCAGTTGCGGGAGGCGCTCGACCATCGGGCCCCCCGTAATTCTCAACTCCCCCCGACCGTGATCCGTGGGGAGGAAGTCTGATATGGCTCATCTTGGAGAACGTGTATCCGCGCTCGTCGACGGCGAACTCAATCACACCGAACGTGAGCGCGCGCTCGCCCATCTGACTTTCTGCGCTGACTGCAGGCGCGAGGTCGAGTCGATGCGGGCGCTGAAGACGCGCCTGCGTTCGCTGGAGACTCCGGCGATGCCGGCCGACCTGACCATGTCGCTGCTCCGGATGGCTGAGCCGGGTGGCCCGCTGCCGCCGAGGGAGCGCCCTTTCCCTTCCCGCACGTTCGGCGGTGTGCCCATCCCCGGTCCCCACAGCATCGCCCCCCTGGACAACCGCCCGCGCAGGGACGCCATCGGTGGGGGCTCGGGCCCTGGCCGCGGTTCTAGGAGGCGCACGACGTACGTGGCGGTCGGGGTGGTCTCCGCGGCCGTGGCGCTGGGCACCTTCTTCGCCGCCTCGGGCGTCGGACAGGGCAATCCGGCTCCGCCCGTTGAACTGTTCCAGCAGCAGGCTCGTACTACGCCTACGAACGCTCCTTCCACCGCCACGCCTTGACCCCCGGTATGCCGGGAACAGACGGTTGGCGTAGTCGGCGGCGAGCGGGGCATACGATCTGGGTTCGGGAATTGTCACAAGCAAGTCCTGACTAAAGCTTTATGACCCTCGTATGCCGCAGTAGCGAGGATTGCGGTGGCCGAGCCAAGGAGTGGTGAGACTTAGATGACCGACGAGCGCCCCAGAGAAGGACGCACGCCGTCGGACTACCCCGAGCCACAGGGGCGGCCGGACTTCCTGCCCGCGGACGACAGGTCCGACTACGACGGCAGGCGGCCCGAGCCGCCCGCCTCGTTCGGCTCGTCGTGGGGCGACCCGTCGGGCCGCTCCGAGGGCTACGGCTCGCCGCCGTACGAGTACCGCTCGTACGACGCCTCATCCTCCAGCGGCTCCCCATCCGGCGCGTCCTCCCACGACCCCCGCACCGACCCCCAGACCGGTCCCCAACCCGGTTACCAGACCGGCCCTCAGTTCGGCGCCCCCACGTTCGGTCCTCCCGACGGCGCGGGTTCCGGGCCGTCCTACGGCTCACCCGGCGGAGGCTCACCCGGCGCGCCCGACAACGGCACCCGCGCCTACGACAGCCCGTTCTTCGGCTCCCCCGACAGTGGCGCGCGTTCCTACGAGGGGCCGCCGTTCGGGTCCTCGGGCGAGCAGTCCTACGGCGGTTCCCGCCCTTACGGCGGATCCGCGCCGCCGCCGCCCCCGCGTCAGGCGCTCGGCATGGGAACAAGCTGGGCGCCACCGCCCCCCGGCCCGCAGGGCGTGGGCACGGCCAGGCGTGGCCCCTCCACCGGTCTCCTCGTCGCACTCGCCGTGGTGATCGCCCTGGCGGCCTCGATGCTCGGCAGCGTCGGCACCTACCTGCTCACCAAGCCGACCAGCGGCAACGACCCCTCCTACAGCCTCGGCCCGCTCCCGACCGGCGCCACCAACCGCGCGCCCGACTCGGTCGCCGGCGTGGCCTCGCGGGTGCTGCCCAGCGTGGTCTCGCTGGAGGTCGGCAACGGCACCAACACCGAGGGCGCCTCCGGCTCCGGCTTCCTGATCAAGAACGGCTACGTGGTCACCAACAACCACGTGGTCTCGCTGGCCGCCAAGGGCGGCGAGATCCGGATCATGTTCAACAACCGCAAGACCACCTCGGCCCGCATCGTGGGCCGCGACCCTGGCTCCGACCTGGCCGTGGTCAAGCCGGAGGAGACGTTCGGGACGCCGGAGATCACGCTCGGCAACTCCGACCAGGTCGTGGTGGGCGACCCCGTCATCGCCATCGGCTCGCCCCTGGGCCTGACCGGCACGGTGACGACCGGCATCGTCAGCTCGCTCAACCGCCCGGTCATCGCGGGTGACGACACCGGCACCAGCGCCGAGGAGCCCGCGTACATCAGCGCGATCCAGACCGACGCGGCCATCAACCCGGGCAACTCGGGCGGGCCGCTGGTGAACGGCCGGGGCGAGGTCGTCGGCGTCAACTCGGCCATCGCCACGCTCGGGCGCTCGATGAGCAGCCAGAGCGGCAGCATCGGCCTGGGCTTCGCCATCCCGGTGAACCAGACCCGCCGGGTGGCGGAAGAGCTGATCACGACCGGCAAGGCCAAGCGGCCCAAGATCGGCATCGTGCTGGAGAAGGACTACCGCGGGGTCGGCGTGAAGATCGCCACCGAGCCCGCCGGCGGCCAGCAGCCGGTGGACGCCGACGGGCCGGCCGGGAAGGCGGGGCTGAAGGCGGGTGACGTGATCCTGGAGATCGATGGGCTCGCGCTCCAGGACGGGAACGAGCTGATCGCCCTGATTCGCAGCAAGGCTCCGGGCGCCAAGATCAACGTGAAGTACCAGCGTGACGGCAAGGAACGCTCCGCCACGCTCGTGGTGACGGCGGACGACGAGCCCAGGCCGACACCGTCCTGATCACGGCCCTGAACACGGCACCACGCTCACGGCACCACGCTCAGGGCTTCGGGATTCCGGGCGGCTTGACCCAGGACACCTCGCTCACGGCTCCGGGGGACACCACCGTCTCCCGGGGCCCTGTTCGTCCGGGAACGAACCCTCCTGGGCGAAGCCGTTCCCGCCGGTGATATGACCTAGGTGGACGACCGACCCACCCCCAGGAGCCCGTAGTCTGTGGATAGGCCGGGGTTGTCCTCGGAGTGGTTGGACTGCGGTAGGAGCTCACGGTGTTCGGACTTGGGTGGGCGGAGATCGGAGCGCTGATCGTGATCGCGCTCCTCGTCTTCGGTCCCGACAAACTGCCTCAGGCCGCCTCACAGGCGGGCAAGACGCTGCGCAACCTGCGGCGGATGGCGAACAACGCGCGTGACGACCTTCGCGCCGGTCTGGGCCCGGAGTTCCAGAACTTCGACCCCGCCGACCTCAACCCGCGAAACTTCGTCCGCAAGCACCTCCTCGACGACATCGAGGACGACTGGAACAACAACGGCAAGCAGCAGGCGCTGGAGCCGGCCACCACGGCCCCCTACGAGCCTGAGCCGGTCGACGAGCTCGGTTTCGGAGAGATCCCGCCCTACGACGCCGAGGCCACCTGAGCGTCCCGCACACGCGAAGACCTCAGTGAGCGTCCCGCGTACGCGAAGAGCCCGCCCTCCGCGTGAGCGTCCCGCACGAACGAAGAGCCCGCCCTCCGCGTACGCGGTGAGCGGGCTCTGAACGATCTCGTGCGTCAGCGGCGCGGCGCCAGGCCCAGTTGCATGCCCTTCAGGCTGGTGGAGCGCTTGCTCAGGCCTGCCGCGATCTTCCGCAGCTCGGCGGCGGCCGGGGTGTCGGGGTCGGTCAGCACCAGCGGCTTGCCCTCGTCGCCGCCCTCGCGCAGCCGCAGGTCGATCGGCACCTGGCCGAGCAGCGGCACCCGGGAGCCGAGCGTGCGGGTGAGCGCGTCGGCGACGGTCTGGCCGCCGCCCTCGCCGAACACGGCGATGCGCTCGTCGCAGTGGGGGCAGGGCAGCCAGGCCATGTTCTCGATGACGCCGGCGATCTGCTGGTGGGTCTGGGCGGCGATGGAGCCGGCCCGCTCGGCCACCTCGGCGGCGGCCTGCTGCGGCGTCGTCACGACCAGGATCTCGGCGCCGGGCAGCCGCTGCGCGACCGAGATGGCGATGTCGCCGGTGCCGGGCGGCAGGTCGAGCAGGAGCACGTCGAGGTCGCCCCAGTAGACGTCGGCGAGGAACTGGTGCAGCGCCCGGTCGAGCATGGGCCCGCGCCAGACCACCGGCGTGTTGCCCGGGGGCTTGAACATGCCCACCGAGATGACCTTGATGTCGTGCGCCACCGGCGGCATGATCATGTCCTCGACCTTGGTGGGCCGCTCGGCGGCGCCCAGCATGCGAGGAATGCTGTGGCCGTAGATGTCGGCGTCGACGATGCCGACCTTCAGCCCGTTCGCGGTCATGGCGGCGGCGAGGTTGACCGTGACGGAGGACTTGCCCACCCCGCCCTTGCCGCTGGCCACCGCGAAGACGCGGGTCAGCGAGCCGGGCTGGTTGAACGGGATCTCCTTCTCGGGGCCGCGGTCGCCGCGCAGCTTGGTCTGCAGGACCTTGCGCTGCTCGGTGCTCATGACGTCGAGCTCGATCTGGACGCCCGTCACGCCTTCGACCTTGCCGACGGCGGTGGTGACGTCGCGGGTGATGGTGTCCTTCATCGGACAGCCGGCCACGGTGAGGTAGACGCCGACGCGCACCGCCCCGTCGGGAGCGATCTCGATGCTCTTGACCATGTCGAGGTCCGTGATCGGGCGGCGGATCTCGGGGTCGATGACGGTGGAGAGCGCCGCCGTCACCAGTTCCTGGGTAGGTGCCATCGAAGTCTCGGCACGAGGGAGTGCCGTCCCTCCTTAGTCGATATATGTGTGGCAGGCGCGGGACGCCCAGCGAGGATGCCCCTCCATGGTATGAACCGGAGCTCTCGCCGGGTTAATCCGGGCCGTCAGATGTCCGTGCGAAGTCCATGCGAAGTCTGTGTGCGCTGACGTCGTCATCAGATTACTCCGTGTCGCTTCCACCGCCGAAGGGGCAGGGCTCACCGGCGATCCTGCGCGCCCTCCTTGAGCTCCTCCAGCAGCCGGTTCAGCTCAGCGCGGAGGTAGTCGCGGGTGGCCACCTCGTTCAGCGCGATGCGCAGCCCCGCGATCTCGCGGGTCAGGTACTCGATCTCGGCCTGGTTGCGCTCGGCGCTCTCGCGGTCCTGCTCGTACTGGACGCGGTCGCGGTCGTCCTGGCGGTTCTGGGCCAGCAGGATCAGCGGCGCCGCGTAGCTGGCCTGCAACGACAGCATCAGCGTGAGAAAGATGAACGGGTAGGGGTCGAACGTGAGGCTCGGTGGCGCGGCCACGTTCCAGATCACCCAGAGGCTCACGAAGACGGTCATGTAGACGATGAACCGGGCGGTGCCGAGGAACCGGGCGATCTGCTCGGACAGCCGCCCGAACGCCTCGGGGTCGTAATGGGGACGCAGCGTGCGCCGCAGCGCGCGCGGCTGGTCGAGGCGGTCACTCGTCACGGTCGTCGGCCCTTTCGCGCCAGCCCTCGGGCAGCATGTGGTCCAGCACGTCGTCCACGGTCACCGCGCCGACGAGCCGGCCCAGCTCGTCCACGACGGGCGCCGCGACCAGGTTGTAGTTGGCCATGTAGTACGTGACCTCGCGCAGCGTGAAGTCCGGCCTGATCGGGTCGATCGAGGGGTCGAGCACGCCGCCGAGCAGCGTGGACGGAGGCTCGCGCAGCAGCCGCTGGAAGTGCGAGACGCCCAGGTACTTGCCCGTCGGCGTCTCGTTCGGCGGCCTGGTCACGTAGACCTGGGCGGCCACGGCGGGCGGCAGGTCCTGCTGCCTGATGTGCGCCAGCGCCTCGGCGACGGTGGCGGTGGGCGGCAGGATCACCGGCTCGCTGGTCATCACGCCGCCCGCGCTGGTCTCCGGGTACGTCAGCAGCCGCCGCACCGGCTCGGCCTCGCCCGGCTCCATCAGCGCCAGCAGCTCGGCCGCCCGCTCGGCCGGCAGGTCGTGCAGCAGGTCGGCGGCGTCGTCGGGCCCCATCTCCTCCAGCACGTCGGCCGCCCGCTCCGGCTCCAGCGTCACCAGGATGCCGATCTGGTCGTCGGGCGGCAGCTCCTCCAGCACGTCGGCCAGCCGGATGTCGTTGAGCGCGCGGGCGATCTCGACGCGGCGCTTGCTCGGCAGGTCGTGCAGCGCGCTGGCCATGTCGGCGGCCCGCAGCGACTCGAACGCGGCGATCAGCCCGCTGGCCCCCTGGTCCTTCTGCAGCGTGTCGAACCCGGAGACCTCCTCCCAGTCCACGATCCGCGGCTCGCGCCGCCTGCCCTTGTAGACGGCGACCTTGGTGATCTCCCAGGTGGACGGCCTGACCTCCTCCATGGCCACGTCGTAGACCGTCATGGGCTGGTCGCCGAGGCGTACGCTCAGGTCGAGCATCTCGCCGATGACCAGCGTCTCGGCGGCGCGCTGCTCGAACCTGCGCATGTTGAGCCGGCCGGTGAAGACCAGGGCGCCCGCCTCGATGCGGCGCACCCGGGTGATGGGCAGGAAGACGGGGCGGCGCGGCTGCACCTCCACCACGAAGCCGTGGACGTTGGGCCGGCGGCCGATCCGCAGCCCGACCACGACGTCTCTCACGCGGCCGATCTGGTCGCCCGCGGGGTCGAAGACCGGGGTGCCCGGCAGCCGGGCCACGAAGATCTTCACGTGGTCAGGCTAACAGTGCCGCCCCATTGCGCCCGGGACGCCCGGCGTGTCAGTATCAAACCCGCTTAACGGTAATTACGGGTGAGGTGTGCGATGAGGTATGCGGGGCTCGCGCTGGCTTTCGTGTCCTCCTGTTGTTTCGGGTTCTCGGGTCCCATGGCCAAATACCTCATCGAGGCCGGCATGACGCCGATCGAGGCGGTCTGGACGAGGATGGCGGGCGCGGGGCTGCTGCTCCTGGCGGTGCTGGTCCTGGTGCGCCCGCGGGCGCTGCGGATCCCCGCGTCCAGGCTGCCGTTCCTGGCCCTCTACGTCGTCATGGCGGTGGCGGGCGTGCAGACGCTCTACTTCGTGGCGATCACGCGGCTGCCGGTCGGGATCGCCCTGCTGCTGGAGTTCATGGCTCCGGTGATGGTGGTGGCGTGGGTGCGGGCTGTGCGCCGGATCCGCCTGGCCAGGGCCGCGTACGTCGGTGCGGTCGTGGCCGTGGTCGGCCTGGCGATCGTGGTCGAGGCGTGGCAGGGGATGCGGCTCGACGCGCTGGGCGTGCTGCTCGGCCTGCTGGCCGGAGCGTGCTGCGCCGGATATTTCCTGATGAACGATAGCTTCGGCGACGACATCGACCCGCTCGGCCTGATCGCCTGGGGCATGACGGGGGCGGCCGTCGTGCTGATCCCGTTCGCCCGGCCGTGGGACCTCCCGTGGGAGGCGTTCACCCTCTCCGTCACGCCGGAGGGCGGGCTGACGCTGCCCGTGCTGGGCGCGTACCTGTGGATGGTGCTGGTCGCCACCGTGATCGCGTACATCCTGGGCATCTACGCCGTGCGGCGGCTGTCGGCCGCGGTGGGGGCCACCGTGGCCACGCTGGAGCTCATCGGCGGCGCGGTGGTGGCGTGGGGGGTGCTCGGGGAGACGCTGGGCGTGTTCCAGATCGTGGGCGGCGTGCTCGTGCTCTCCGGCGCGCTGCTCGCCCAGACCGCCACCGCGAGCGCCCACCCCGAGCCCGAGTCCGGGCCCGAGTCCGGGCCCGAGCCTGGGCCTGGGCCGCTCAGTGCGCGAGGTGAGCCGCCGGCGGCCGAAGCCGCTCAGGGCGCGTCTGTGTGACGCGGGGGCGCTCACCGTTCGGGGGTGAGGCGCCAGACCTGGGAGTCGCGGGCCCAGCGCTCGGGCAGGTGCTCGCTGTCGCGGGCGTTGAGCCGCTCCTTGGCCAGCACCGCCACGACGTCGGCCGCCGCGGCCTGGTCGACGGGCGCGACCGCCGCCTCGAACTCCACCAGCCTGGCGCCGTTGTCCTTGCTGCGCAGCGTGACGTGGACGCGGTCGAGGGCGTCGAGCCCGGGCAGCTCCTGCTCCTCGCCCCCGGTCACCAGGTAGATGGCGCCGTCGTGCCAGGCGTGCCAGGCCAGGCGCGGGCGGTCGAGGGTGAGCCAGAGGATGCCGGACTTCTTCGCGCCCTCCTCGATGGCCGCGCCGGTGCCGGCCGCGCTGTTGTCGCTCACAGCTCAGACTGTAACGGCGAACGGGCCGCCGGTCGAAGGTCACGTGGGGCAGTAGCGTGTGCGCATGCGCTCACGACGTTCGGTGCTCGCCGTGCCAGGCAGCAATCCCCGGTTCCTGGAGAAGGCCCAGACCCTGCCCGTGGACGAGGTCTTCCTCGACCTGGAGGACTCCGTCGCGCCGCTGGCGAAGGAGGAGGCGCGCGGCAACATCGTCGCCGCGCTGCGCGAGGGCGACTGGTCGGGCAAGACGCGGGTGGTCCGGGTCAACGACCTGACCACGCAGTGGACGTACCGCGACGTGATCGAGGTCGTCGAGGGGGCCGGGGAGTTCGTCGACTGCGTCATGCTGCCCAAGGTGCAGGACCCGACCGAGGTCGTCTGGCTCGACACCCTGCTCACCCAGATCGAGAAGACCATGGGGTACGACGTCGGCAGGATCGGCATCGAGGCGCAGATCGAGAACGCCCGCGGCCTGGTCAACGCCGACGCCATCGCGGGATCGTCCAAGCGGCTGGAGACGCTCGTCTTCGGCCCCGCCGACTTCATGGCCTCGGTCAACATGCGCACGCTCGTCGTCGGCGAGCAGCCGCCCGGCTACGACGAGGGCGACGCCTACCACTACATCCTCATGCGCCTGCTGATGGCCGCAAGGATGCACGACCTCCAGGTGATCGACGGGCCCTACCTGCAGATCAAGGACGTCGAGGGGTTCACCAGGGTCGCGCGCAGGGCGGCGGCGCTGGGGTTCGACGGCAAGTGGGTGCTGCATCCGGGGCAGGTCGACGCGGCCAACGAGGTGTTCTCGCCGGCGCAGGAGGACTACGACCACGCCGAGCTCATCCTGGAGGCGTACGAGTACTACACCTCCGTGGAGAAGCGCGGCGCGGTCATGCTGGGCGACGAGATGATCGACGAGGCGTCCAGGAAGATGGCGCTCGTCGTGGCCGCCAAGGGGCGGGCGGCCGGGCTCACCCGTACGAAGAGCTTCACACCTTGAGGCCCACCGCGGTGAAGAACCAGAACGACGACGTCAGCCACAGCCCCACGAGCACCGTGAACGACAGCCCGCCGAGCACCGGCAGCGTCCAGCCCGGCGTCCCCTGCTTGGGCAGGGCCAGCATCTTCGCGGTGAACAGGCCGTAGAAGAAGCAGCCGAGCAGCGAGTGCGCGAGCACGCGGGGCACGTCGTACTGCAGGCCGAGCGCGTACAGGCAGTGGAAGGCGACGGGGATCGTGAGAATGAACGCCAGCCGTCCCGACCAGCGGTGCACGCCGGGCGGGATCGTGACGCCCAGCTTGCCCCACATCGACATGGCCGAGACGACCTGCACGATCGCCAGCACGAACGCGCCCGTCGTCAGCCACACCTTCATCGGCAGCGCGGCGGAGAAGCCGGCCACGCCGACCGCGAAACCGGTCGGCGTGTGCGCGCGGCCGTACACGCCGAGTGCGAGCATCACGAGCCCGCCGATCAGCACCGGCACCAGGAGCGGGGTCAGGCCGCGAGAGGGCTGCTGATGGATGGCGGTCATTGCATCTCCTCGATGAAGCCGTCCACGTCCTTCGGGTAGACCGTGGTGTCCTCGACCGTCACGGGGGCGGTCGGCTGCTCGCTGTTCAGCTGCGGGACGTCGAACTGCTCCTCCCCGGCGAAGGCCGCGCCCACCTGGTAGTAGCGGCCGTTGGCGTCCTTGATCATGATCCAGCCGGCGCGGAACTTGGCGCCCCTGACGATGGCGGTGGCCCGGTACAGGCCCGACGGCTTGACCACGGTGGGCGCGGTGAAGTTCCACCGCTTGCCGGCGACCGTCACCCAGCCCTTGGCCCGGCCGCCGCCCAGTTCGGCCGTGACCTTGGACTTGGCGCTCGCCAGGCCGGTGAGCTGGAGCTCGCCGGACGACTCGTTGCCCTTGAACCAGGCTTCCGTCCGGCCGTCGCAGAAGTAGGCGACGGCCTTGCCGTTCCTGATCGAGATGGCGATCAGAGCCCCGTTGCCCCGCACCCGGCCGCCGTAGTCGGCCTTGGCGATCTTCTTGGGCTCCGTTCGCGTGGGTGAGGGGGACGGCGCGGCCGAGGCGTCCGCTCCCGTGCCCTCCTGCGTGCCCTCCTGTGCGGCCTCGTCGGCCGAGGGCGGTTGTGCGGCGTTGTCCGCGGCCGCGTTGTCGGCGGCCGGTGTCGCCGTGATGCTGGCGACACCCAGCCCCACGGCGAGCACTGCTCCCGCCGCGAGCGTGATGACAGGTCCCAGCCTTGACATGGACTGCTCCCAGGGTCGAAATGTCTACGCCTCCGAGCATCCGCCTAAAACGGTGGACCGTCTGTGAACTATTGCGCATCAAGCCGACAGAATGGAGTCATGCAGGAAAATCCAGGGTCACCATTTCCGTACGGCGCGCAGCAGGCCGGATATCCCTACGGGCAGCAACCGCCCTCCTGGTTCCTGCCGGTGCCCAGCGGCGCCAGATTCGACCACCTCGCCAGGAACGCCGTCGCGCGGCCGTGGCGCTCGATCGTGGGCACGCTCATCATCGGCGTCGGGTTCTTCGCGATCGGCATCCTGGTCGTCTTCGCGTTCGTGATCCTGGCGGCGGCCCTCGGGCTGCCCTCGCCGTTCGACCCCGCGACCGGGGCGCCCGCGGGCACGCCCTTCGGCCTGGCCATGACGCTGGTGTCGATCGCGCCCGCGATCCTGCTCGTGCTCGGCACGGCGGCGCTCATCCAGCGGCGCAGGCCGGGGACGCTCTCCTCGGTGGCCGGGCGGCTGCGCTGGTCGTGGCTGCTGCGCTGCGTAGCGCTGGCCGTGCTGGCGCTGGCGCTCGGTCAGACGGCGCAGTGGTTCGCGCTGTCGGCGGCCGGTCTGGACAGCGAGATGTTCGGCTGGGCCGGGTGGGAGGTCTTCCTGCCCCTGATCATCGTGATCCTGCTGCTGGTGCCGTTCCAGGCGGCGGCCGAGGAGTACATGTTCCGCGGCTGGTTCATGCAGGCCGTGGGGGCGCACGTGCGCAATCCCGTCTGGGCGATTGTCATCGGCTCGGCGTTGTTCGCCTCGCTGCACGCGTACTCGTGGGCGGGACTGGTGGACGTGTTCGCCTTCGGGGCCGTCATGGCCTGGCTGGCGGTGCGGACCGGGGGCCTGGAGGCGCCGATCGCGCTGCACGTGGTCAACAACGTGGTGGCCTTCGGAGTGAGCGCCGCGGCGGGCAACCTCGACGACGCGCTCGACCAAGGGAAGGTGCCGGTGCCGTGGCAGGCGTTGGCGGGAACCGTGGTGCAGCTCGGGGTGTATGCGTTTGGTGTGATGTATCTAGCTAAAAAGCGGTCAATTAGCACTGTTTCGGAATAAATCCGGCAAGAGGTGCGGGGAATCTCACTAGAGAGGTCTCGCTATTCCGGCTCAGGCATGCTGGTCTGGATGCTGTCGGGACGGCGCGGGATTTCCCTGACCGCCCTGGAACGGTCCGCGCGACGCGGCCGGGAACGACTTGTACGACCCGTACGACTAGTTCGACTAGGAGGTGCGGCGCGTGGCCTCCGGCCCCAGCGAACCGCCACGGCGACCGCCGGAAGACGACGAACCACGTTCCGGGAGCACATCAGAACCGCGGGCTCCGGCCGAGCCCAGGATCAGCCACTCACCGCCCGGTCCGACCGACGACCGGGCCAGAGGGCTGCCGCTGACCTCTCCCTGGGGCATGCCACCGTTCGCCGCGCCGATCCCGGACGAGGAGCCGCCCGAGCCTCCCCGGGGGCGCCGGCCGTACGCCTCGCCTACGGCCGAACCGGAGACCGAGCCCCGCCGGCGGCCCCGCCGCATCGTCAACCGGCCCGACAAACTCGTCGCCGGCGGTCCCCTCTCCCCGGAGAGCCCCCCGCCCGGGTCGCCCCCGCCCGGGGAACACGCCCCCGGATCCGCCGCCGACGTTCCGGAGGGACGTCCGTCCGCGCCTGACGGGCCCGAGCGACCTTCTCCCGCCGCCGATGAAGCCGCCAGTGACTCGGCCCGCGACTCGGCCCGCGACTCGGCCGGGCGGGAGCCGGGTGGCGAGGCCGAGGCGCCCGGATGGTTCGAGCCCGTTCTCCAGGTGCCTCAGCCCCGGCCAGAGGCGGATCTGACCCGCGAGCCCGCCCCGTACGACGAGGAGCAAGCGGGCGACGAGCCCACCGCCGGCGACGACACCAGTGACGACACCAGTGACGACGCCAGTGGCGACGCTGGGGACGAGGGGGAGGACGAGCCGGAGGTGCGGCGGGTCGGACGGCCGCCCGCGGGTCGCCCCACCAGGCCCGACCTGCTGGTCGCGACCGGTGCGCCGCGCCCCCAGGGCCCCGCCGGCCGCCACCACAGGGGCCCCGCGCCGGCCGCCTACCGCAGGTCCAGCCCCGTACGCAGGGGCAGCAGGGCCGTCCCCGTCGTCCTGAGCGTGGCGGTGGCCGTCCTGGTGGCCACCGGCGTGCTCGTGTGGCAGTGGCCCGACGAGGAGGCCGGCGGCCTGCGCCTGGAGGCGGGCACCGGGCGTTCCGGCGACGACCTGTTCACCGTCCAGGCCGCCGCCGACGGCACCGACCAGAAGCTCAACGACATCATCGCGGTCGGCCGCGCCGTGGTGGCGGTCGGCAGCGACACGACGAGCCCGACGCCGCGCCCGCTGTTCCTGTTCTCGCCGGACGGCGGCAAGAACTGGCAGCTCGGCCAGGTGAGCGGCGCCTCCACGCCCACGGTGCGCCGCGTCGTCGGCGGGAACGGCCGCTGGCTGGCCAGCGGCGGCGACGACGTCACCGGCGAGCGCGGCCTGTGGACCAGCGCCGACGGGTTCAGCTGGACGGCGGTGGAGGCGTCAGGGCTGGCCGCGTTCAGGAACGGCGACCACATCGAGGACATCGCGCGCACCGGCTCGGGATTCGTCGCGGTCGGCAGCACGGCGGCGGACGGCGGCGGATCCGTGCCGGCGATCTGGCGCTCCGGCGACGGCAGGTCGTGGGAGCGCGTGGAGACGAGGGAGCTGGAAGTACGGGCGATCAAGGCCGTGGTCGCCAAGGGTGACACGGTCGTGGCCATCGGAGCCCCCGCGGACGGCGAGGGATCGCGGGTGCTCCGATCGGCCGACGGCGGCCGTACCTGGCAGGCGACCGGCTTCCAGCTCCCCGAGGCGACCGACCTGCGGGCCGGGATGGTCGCGGTGCTGCCCAAGCGGTTCGTGCTGGTGCCGGCGCGGCGGCGGACGATCGACGGGGACGTACGCGTCTACTGCTCGCCGACCGGGGCGCAGTGGTCGCAGTGCGGCTCCATCGGCGGCCTGGCCGCGCAGAGCGTCGGCGTCGAGTCGCTGATCTCCTACCCTTCGGGCGTCGCCGCGATAGCCCAGGCCGGCCTGGGCAAGTACTCCGTGCTGACCACCACCGACGGCCGTTCATGGAACAAGCGGACCGACCTCGGCAACCCGCCGGGAGCGACGCTGCGCGGGTTCACGATCTCCGACGGCGGCACCCTGTTCGCCGGCGGCGACCAGGCCGCCTCCGACGTGGACAACCAGCTCCTCCTCATGAGCGCGCCGCCGCGCGGCTCGGCCTCGCGGGTGCCGCTCGGCGAGGTGGAGGGCCTGACCAGGATCGCCCGTGAGACGAACGCGCTGACCAGCCACGCCGGCCGCTACGTCGCCGTCGGCTCGGCCTCGGGCGACGCCGGCCTGTGGACGATCAGGAACTGGCAGAGCTGGAAGTCCATGAGCCTGGGCGGTCCCGGCAGGCAGACGCTGGAGGACGTGGCGTACGGCGCGCGCGGCTGGCTGGCCGTCGGCGGCACCGAGACGAACGTCTCCGTCGCCGACCCCCTGCTCGTCACCTCCGGCGACGGCGAGAACTGGAAGCGGGTGAACGTCGCCGGCGACCTGGCCCGCCAGGCCGACCACCCCTACCTGCGCACGCACGCGGTGACGGCGGGCAAGAAGGGGTACGTGGTGGCGGGCGAGTCCAGGGACCAGGCGGGCAGGGTCAGCGCCGCTCTGTGGTTCACGCCCGACATGCGGAAGTACACCCGGTCGGAGAAGCTGCCGCAGGGCGGCGCCGGCGTACGCGTCCACGACGTCGTCTCCGTCGGAGACGGCTACCTGGCGGTCGGCGGCTCTGGGAGTGCCGACCAGGAGACCAGCGTGGCGTGGCACTCGGCGGACGGCGTGAACTGGCGCGCCCGCGAACGCGTGTCCCCTCCCGGCTCGACCTCGGCCGGGCTGCGCCGGATCACCGCCTACCGCGACCAGCTCGTGGCCATCGGCACGGCCATGGCGGACGGGGCGCGGCGCGCGTTCGCCGCCGTCTCGGACGACGAGGGCGAGAGCTGGCAGACGGCCTGGCTGCCCGCCGATCGGGCGGCGGCGGTGTACGACCTGGCCGCGGCGGACGAGGGCCTGGTCGCGGTGGGCTGGCACGGCGTGCCCGGCGAGGGCGACAGCGCGGCGTGGACCTCGCAGGACGGGCTCTCGTGGAATCGCATGGAGCTCACCCAGGACCGGCTGGCGGGCCAGGGGAGCCAGTGGTTGTCGGCCGTGGCGGTGGAGGGGACGGAGGTGGTGGCGCTCGGGCGGTCCACCACGTACAGCGCCGACCACCTGATCCTGTGGACGTCCAGCCTGACCTCCAACCGCTAGCCCCCGCTGCTCGGAGCCGGCCCATGGGGCGGAGCGCACCCGCCCCGCCCCTGGCCGCTCCTCAGGAGGAGGTCAGGGGGCAGGGGAGCTCAGGAGGGGGTCGGGGCAGCCAGGGAGCTCAGGAGGAGGTCGGGGGCGGCCAGGGGAGGACGTCCCATGCCCGCAGCGACTCCAGCAGGCCCTCCGACAGCGGCAGCCGTAGCAGCTCGTCGCGCCCGCACCAGCGCGCGTCGGCCGCGTCGTCGCCGGCCACGAGCTCGCCCCCCGCCACGGTGGCGAGGTAGTCGCGGATCGCGTACGTGGCCCCGCCGGGCCCAGGGCGGTCCACCGCGCCGGCCAGCCGGCCCACCTCGACCCGCAGCCCCGTCTCCTCCAGGACCTCACGGCGCACGCCGGCCTCGTCCGTCTCGCCCGGCTCCAGCCTCCCGCCCGGGATCGACCAGAGCCCCGCGCCGGGCGGACGACCGCGCTTGATCAGGAGAAGCCGGTCAGAAGCGTCGATGATGATCGCACCCACACAATTTACGCGCACCTGACCAAGATTACGACGAGATAACGGATAGCGGTCTTGACGCGGCCGTCCCCGAGAAAGCACCGTGGGTAGTTGTGAGAGCGGCTCCAACCTGCCCGCGGTGTTTTGGCCCGCTTCACGGGCCGAATACCTGGTCGAGTGCGTTTCGATGTGATGCGCACGGCGACGTGCTGCCCTACCAGCCGCCGTTGCCGCCGACCGGCGCCGCGCTAGAGGCGATACGTAAGACGTCCGTCGTACCGGTGTGGCTGCCGTGGCCGCTGCCCGCCGGATGGCTGGTGACCGGCTTCGGCGAAGTGGGTGACCAGCGCACCGGCGCCAGAGCCAGCCTGGTCGCGCTGACCGGGCCGTCGCTGATGGAAGGGCCGGCCGATCTGCTCATCATCGCGGAGGAGCCCGGCATCGGGCTGGGGGCGGCGTTCTCGGGGCTCGACGGGCCCGATCCCGGCGAGGGGTTCGACGCGGGGCCGCCGAACGCGAAGATCTCGGTGCTCGGCCATCCGGCCCCGCTGTGGTGCGTCGACGGCGAGGACGACCGGGCCGTCTACGCCGGCGAGGCGCTGGGCAACTGGCTGTGGGTCGTCGCCTGGCCCGCCGACGCCGGATGCGTGATCGCGCTCGGCGAACTGTCGCTGCTGGACGCCCGTGACCACGATCTGGACGTGCCGTTCGGGGCGTTCTCGCCGAGACTCGAAGATTAGGACGGGCGAACGCGATTCGCGCTGTCCGGCGAACGGGCTAGAGTTCGGAGGCGTGACAGCGCGTATCGAGCGAGTGGTGACCGAGGGCGTCGTCGACATCGACGGCACCGAGCACAAGGTCGAGAACAACACCTGGATCGTGGGTGACGACGACGAGGTCATCGTCATCGACGCGGCGCGTGACGCCGAGAAGATCCTTGAGCAGGTGGGCGAGCGGGAGGTGCTGGCCGTCATCTGCACGGCGGGCCTGCCCGACCACGTCGGGGCGGCCATCGAGGTGGCCAGCCGCGACGAGGCCGTGGTCGCCCTGCACCCCAAGGACAAGCCCCTGTGGCGGGAGACCTGGCGGGAGACCTGGCCCGACATCGACATGGAGGACGACGGCATCTTCGGTGTCGCCGACGTCCAGCTCGACGTCATGGAGACGCCCGGGGTCTCGCCCGGCGGCGTGTCGCTCTACTGCGAGGCGCTCGGAGCCGTCTTCACCGGCAAGGCGCTCCAGGCCGACGGCCCCGGCAAGCTGGGCGGCGAATATCCGGCCCTGGCCGACCAGCTCACCTCGATCGGCGGGCGGCTGTTCACGCTGCCCGGCGAGACGCGGGTGCTGGCGTCCCACGGCGACGAGGTGACGATCGGCGACCTGGAGCCCCACTTCGACGACTGGGTGTCCGGCTCGCTGACCCGTACCGACACCGCCGCCGAGGCCGAGGGGCCGCTGACCGACGGCACCAAGCTCTCCGGCATCAAGCTCGACCCGAGCGACGACTGAGTGGGTGCGGGCGCGACCGGAGTGAGCAGGCGGCGTCCGGCGACGGCGCCCGCCTCGCGGGGTGAGGCCGGATGAGTTCCGTCGCGGGGCAGCTTCCGCTCGAAGGGATGCCGCGGCGGCTCTACTCCTGTACGCCGTCGCGGTTGAACACCTGGCTCGACTGCCGCCGGCGTTACCGGTTCACCTATCTGGACCGGCCGCAGCCCTCCAAGGGGCCCGCCTGGGCCCACAACAGCGTCGGCGCGAGCGTGCACAACGCGCTGGCGGGCTGGTGGCGCGAGCCGTACGAACGGCGCACCCCGCTGACGGCGGCCAACCTGCTCACCAACGGGTGGATCAACGAGGGGTTCAAGGACGTCGAGCAGTCGGGGCGCTGGCTGGGCCGCGCCCGCGACCTCGTGTCCGGATATGTCGCGACTCTGGATCCGACGGACGATCCGGTGGGCGTCGAACGCACGGTCGCCACCCGGACCAAGGTCATCGCCGTGTCCGGCCGCATCGACCGGCTCGACCGGCGCGGCGACGAGCTGGTCGTGGTCGACTACAAGACGGGCCGCCGCCCGCTCACCCAGGACGACGCCCGCTCCTCGCTCGCCCTGGCGATCTACGCCGTCGCGGCCTCGACGATGATGCGCACCCCGTGCCACCAGGTCGAGCTGCACCATCTGCCCACCGGCGAGATCGTCGAGTGGCGCCACACCGACGAGTCGCTGGCCCGCCACCTGCACCGCGCGGAAGACCTGGCCGGTGAGGCCGCCGAGGCCGACGAGCGCTACCGGGCGGCCGTGCAGGCGCCGCCCGGCACCACGCGCCGCGCGCCCCAGGGCCGTCGCGAGACGGTCGGGCCGCCGGAGGTGCCCGCCGAGGTCGACGAGCTGTTCGCGCCCAGCCCTGGGCCGATCTGCTCCTGGTGCGACTTCCGCCGCCACTGCCCCGAGGGTCAGGCCGCCGGTCCTGACCGCCAGCCCTGGGACGGCCTGGCGGAGTAGACCGGCGCGCCGAGTGGTGCCGTCCGCCTCGGGCTGCGCGCGGTGCGGGTGCCGTGCTGCCGCCCGCCTTGGACTGCGCGCGGTGCGGGTGGCCGGCATCGCGCTGCCGCCTGTCAGGCGGCGGAGCGCGCCTGTGGCCAGCGACGGGGATCGGTCAGCCCTTTGAGGCCCTTGCGCACGTCGTAGCCGACCGCCCCCAGCCGCGCCGCGGACGCGTGCAGCATGTCGCGGGTGGCCGGCATGAAGGCGTGGTCGTGCACGGGCTCGGGCAGCGAGTTCGCGGCCAGCCTGAACGCCGCCAGCGCCGCCGTCACGCTCGCCCTCGGGACCTCGGGCAGCGCGCCGTACATGCGCCTGGCCCAGCCGGGCAGCGTGTAGTAGCAGAGGGCGCCGAACGGGAAGTAGGCGGGCTTGCCGGGCGAGAGCAGCCGCAGTTCCTTCGGCAGCCGCGGCCAGAGCAGGAACCGCACGGTCGCGGCCGCCTCCGGCGTCACCCGCAGGCGGGGGCGCACCCGCTTGAAGTAGGCGTCCATCTCCCCGCACGAGCCGGGCACGTCCTCCGGGTGCAGCCCCACGTACGCGGCGCTCTTGCGCTGCTCGCGCAGGTAGCGGTCGGCCTGGCGCTCACTGAGGCCCAGCCCGCCGCGCCTGGTCACCTCCAGGTACGACGACACCTCCGCGCAGTGCACCCACAGCAGCAGCTCGGGATCGTCCACCCGGTGCGTCCTGCCGGTGGCGGGGTCGTGGATGCGCAGCGCCTTGTGGATGCTCCGCACCCGCCGGCCGATCTCGTCGGCTTCCTGCGGGCTGCCGAACGTCACCCGCCCGACGAAGTCCGCCGTGCGGCGCAGCCGCCCGAACGGGTCCTCCTGGAAGTTGGAGTTCTGCCAGACACCCAGCATGGCCAGCGGATGCAGCGCCTGCAGCATGAGACCGCGCACGCCGGCCACCCACATCGAGCGGTCGAGGTGCACCTGCCAGGTGGCGCTCTGGGGCGGCTGGACGACGATGTCTTCGATGGCCGTCATAGTAAGTACAGAATTACATGACGTTGGACCTTGTGTCCAAATAGTGCTTTTCGGCGGCGTTCCAGAACCTGACCAGCGCCGCCGCCGTCGTCTCCGGCGCCTCGACGGCGGGGGAGTGCACGGCCCCCGGCACCACCACGCAGTCGGCGCCGAGCCTGGCGGCCATCTCCGACTGCGCGTCGGGCGGCCAGCCGTCGTCGTGCTCGCCGTAGAGCACCAGTGTCGGGATCTCGACCTGGCGCAGCTCGTCGGTACGGTCGCGCATGGTCAGCACCTCCTCGGCCATCCGGGACAGCCCGGTCGGCGAGTTGGTGAGCAGGCGCTTGCGCAGGAACGCGAGGATCTCGTCGGAGACGTCCGCGGCCAGCGCCTCGGGCTCCAGCCGGTGATGCCAGACGTGTTCGAGGCCCAGGACGGGGATCTCTTCCATGATCTTCTTGCCGTTGCGGGCCCGCCTGCCCTCGATCGCGCCGGGCCCTGAGCCCATCAGCGTGAACGACGCGAACTTCGTCCGCCCGTCGATGACCGCCTCCCGAGCCACCAGCCCGCCGAACGAGTGGCCGACCAGATGGACGGGGTCGCCGCCGCCGACCACCTGGGCGAGCAGGTCGACGTCCGCGCCGAGCGCGGGGCAGGTGTAGGCGTCGGGGGTCTCGGGGCCGGGGGTCTCGTACTGGCCGCGCAGATCGATGGCGACGACCCGGCGCCCGGACTGGGCGAGGGTCATCAGGACCGCGATGAAGTCCTCCTTGCTGCCCGTCAGGCCGGGGACCAGGAGCGCGGGCCATCGCTCGACCACACCACTGACCGGCAACGCCTCCAGGGCCGCGAACGTGCCCTGTGGCGTCTCGATCTTCTGTGGTGCAACGCCAGGAGGCAGGTCGAGGAATCGCGGCGTACTCACGTGGGGCAACAATACCCAGAGGTCAGCGCCTCGACACCGGCATGGCCGCGATGCCGGTGCGAGTTCGGGGGAGTTGCGAGGTATACGAAGCCCACCGATCCAGCCCGCGCCGGGCGGCCGTGGTCGCGCCTCACGCGGCACGAAGGGCGTACCTACCTCCGTCGTGCCTCCTCACCCGCCGGGCACCTCACACGCGCGCTCAGGGCCGTCCACGAGCGTCTGGCGCCCGTCCCGGGGCCTCCGAGCCCGGGCAGCCCGCACGAGAAGGGGCCTGGATGCGCGGAAGGCGCGCACCCTGGGTCGGGTGCGCGCCTTCCGTCGCGTATACGCCTGTGTCGGGCGCGTACCGGTGCCGCCTCGGGCAGCCGGCGCGGCGGCGGTTGCCGGCGCCGCCACGGGGCTGGCGGGG
>NZ_BAAAMU010000067.1:19511-60419 GCF_039529435.1 Nonomuraea maheshkhaliensis | reverse complement strand
CCCCGCGCCCGGGTCAGCGGGCCGTCGGGGGGAGGGCCGGGTGGGGGTCGCCCGAGGCGATGGCCGCCGCCCTGGCCACGGTCGGCGGGTCGCCGCTCATGATCGGCAGGCCGCCCGTGACGGTGTGCGTGCGGACGTCGAGCACGCCGCCCGCCGGCGCCGCCGCCACGGCGAACGCCGGGAAGGCGCTGCCGCCGGGAACGATCGAGACCGAGAGGTAGTCGCCCGCCATCCGGCCGTCCGCGGTGGCGGCCAGCCAGCCGGGCGACATCGGCCCGGCCAGCTCCAGCGGCGGCGACCAGCTCGCCCCGCCGTTGGAGGAGGAGGTGTAGGCGACCGTGAGGCGGCAGGTCGCGGGCGTGCAGAGGGCCTCGGGGTAGCGGTAGTACACGAGCGCGAGCCTGGCCTGGTCGCCCGCGCTCTCGCGGTCCACGCCCAGGCCGGGGATGAAGTGGTCGCCCCCGTAGGCGGCGACCCGGGCGGCCTCGCTCCACGAGGCGCCGGTGGCCGAGCGGCTCAGCACGATGTCGTTGCCGCCGCAGTCGGTCTGGAAGCGGCAGTCGTGCCAGGCGACGTACACGGCGCCGCTCGCGTCGGTCTCCGCCGACGGCAGCGGCGCGGCCCGTAACCCGCCCGCCACCGCGTGCCGCTGCGTCTCCGCGACCAGCACGCTCTCCTCCCAGCTCGCCCCGCCGTCGCGGGAGCGGACCGAGCGGATCCGGCCGTCGTTGCCCAGGTACGGGACCACCACGGCCCCGTTCGGCCGCACCACCGGCTGCCCGCCGATCCCCGTGGCGGACGTGCCCGTGACCTCCCAGCTCAGGCCGCCGTCGGAGGAACGGGCCAGGTGGATCGCGTTGCCGTCGGCGTGGTCGTCGTACAGGACGTGGCAGCGGCCACGGAACGGGCTTTGCGCGCCGTTGTCGCAGACGATCCACGGCTTGTCCAGGTCGCCTCCGCCCGCCACGGCGGTCGTCACCGGTCTGTCCCAGGTCACCCCGTCGGCCGAGCGGCTGGTCAGCACCGCCGCCCCGGTGAGCCCGCCCGCGTCCGACAGTGCCAGCGAGGCGATCAGCCACACGCCGTGCCGGGCGTCGAAGGCCACCGACGGGTCGCTGACCCGCGCGTACGGCCCGCCGCCCGGCGTCGTCAGCCCGGGTAACAGCCCCTTCGCCCAGGTGGCGCCGTTGTCGGCGGAGGTCGCGAAGGCGATCCCCGACGCGCCCGCGTCGTGGAAGCGGCCCGACTGCTGCGCCGCCACGATGGTCGAGCCCCACTGGAAGGTGTCCGATCCGGCCTGCGTGCCGCGCTGGCCCGCGCCGTCGTCGGCGGTGTCGTCGGCGGTGTCGGCGCCGAGCTCGGTCAGCGGGACGCCTGCCCCGTCGTCGGCGCGAACGGGAACGGGAACGGCGAGCAGGGCCGCGATGAGGACGGCCACTTCGATGACGGGGACGAGTCCGCCGATTCCTCGGCGCCGGGCGGGGGCTGGCACAGTCCACCTCCACTTGGCGTGTCCCATCCAGATGGCACCGCCCGACCCCCTGCTGTCAACCTCCCGATCAAGAAATGGGACACTTCCGGCCCCGGAGGGCTCATCGTTCGGCGTGGGCGACGTCCCGGTGGATGCGGACCAGGGGCACGCCGTTCCCCTGGAGACGGCGCACGGTCTCGTTGACCATGGCGGCCGGGCCGCACACGTACACGTCGTGGTCGCTCCAGGAGCGCAGGCGCTGCGTCACCTCGGGCAGATGGCCGCGCATGCCCTCGTAGCCGGGCTGGCCCGACACCACCGGCAGCACCCGCAGCCAGGGGAACGACGACTCCAGCCTGATCAGGTCGGGCAGGTCGTACAGCTCGTCGGCGCTGCGAGCCCCGTACATCAGGTGGATGGCGGGACGGCGTCCCGAGGAGATGATGGACTCCACGATCGCCTTGAGCGGTGCCAGCCCGGTGCCGCCGGCCACGCACAGCACGTCGCGCACGCTGTTCTCGCGCGGCGTCATCGTGCCCATGGGCGGGCCCAGCATCAGCGTGTCGCCGACCTTGGTGTGCCTGATCAGCGCGGTCGAGACCCAGCCGCCGGGCACGGAGCGGACGTGCAGGGTGATCGTGTTGTCCGGGCGCGGCGCGTTCGCGATCGAGAACGTGCGCCACACGCGCGGCCAGCGCGCGGTCTGCACGCTCACGTACTGGCCCGGCGTGTACGGCAGCCGCTGCGTCGGCCGCAGCGTGGGCACCGCGATGTCGCGGTGCCGCCGCTCGTGATCGACGACCTCGGCCAGCCACCAGGCCGGGGAGACGCCGGCGTCCGACTCGGCCGCCCCGATCATCAGGTTGGCCGCCGCCGAGTACGCCGACACCCAGGCCGCCTCGATCTCGTGGTTCCAGATGTCGGCGGCGAAGCGCCTGATCGTGGCCAGCAGGGCGTTGCCCACGGCCGTGTAGTGCTCGGCGATGACGCCGTACTTTCGATGGTCCCTCCCGAGTTGCCCGAGGAAGCCCGCCAGCCCGTCCGGGCTGTCCAGGCTCCAGACGATCCGGACCAACGAGCTGAACAGCCGGTCCCGCTGCACGTCCATGGCGGGCGGGAACATCCCGCGCAGGTGCGGGTTCTCGGCGAACAACCGGCCGTAGAAGTAGGCCGTGGCCTTGTCGGCCACCGGCTCGATGACGGAGAAACTCTCTTTTACCAGGCGCGGATTCAACGACATATATCCAACCCCACCCC
Organism: Nonomuraea maheshkhaliensis; assembly: GCF_039529435.1. Taxonomy (NCBI): domain Bacteria; kingdom Bacillati; phylum Actinomycetota; class Actinomycetes; order Streptosporangiales; family Streptosporangiaceae; genus Nonomuraea; species Nonomuraea maheshkhaliensis. The sequence continues at coordinate 57,691 of NZ_BAAAMU010000067.1, read as the reverse complement.
TTGACCGGAAACGCGTTCCGGCTTTCGTCGTTCACCTCCCTGACGGTTCCGGGTCACGAGCGCGGGACAGGCCCCGGCACGTCCGTGCGCTCGAATTCGAGTGTTACACCACCGATGACCCCTCACAACCGTTTCCCCCGATACGGTGCGAAGCGGAACTACCTGTAGTGGTTTCGTGATTCTCCGCGTCCGGCCGCACGGGATTTTCGGATGGCCAAGATGAATGAAATTAATATTCGCCTTCCGTGGCCCGGGAAAGGTCGTTTCCGGGGATTTCCGCGAAGCCGGGGACGGACGCCCCGCCCGGGCCGCCGCGGGCCGTCCTCCGGCGGCCGCCGGAGGCAAGTGACGGGCAGGGATCTCGGGGAGGGGTGACATGTCGGAAAGGGAGTGCGCCATGATGGGGCAAGTGGCCGTCATCTCGAACCGGCTGACAGCCGCCCGAACTCCACCCTGCACCCTGGAGATCGCATGTCCCGTCCGCTCATCGGCATCACCGCCTACTTCGAAGCCGCGCGCTGGGGTGACTGGGTGCGCGAGGCCGTGGTGTCCCCACCCTCCTACGCCAAGGCGGTCATCCGGGCGGGAGGCGCGCCCGTGGTGCTGCCGCCGCTCGGCCCGCACGCCGTGGACGACTACGTACGCGGCCTGCGGGGCATCGTCCTGGCCGGCGGCGTCGAACTCGGCGCCGACACCTACAACGGCGAGCAGGACGAGCACGTCGCCGAGCCGCAGAGCCACCGCGACCGGTTCGAACTGGCCGTCGCCAGGGCCGCCATCCGCGCCGACGTGCCCATCCTGGCCATCTCCAGGGGCATGCACGTGCTCAACGTCGCCCAGGGCGGCACGCTGATCCCCTGGCTGCCCGAGGTGCTCGACAGCGACCGCCACGCCGTCCCCGGCGCCGTCCACACGATCCAGGTCAGCGTCTCCAGCAAGCTCGGCAAGGCCGTCGGCGACCGGATCGAGGTGAGCGCGCCGCACCACCAGTCCGTACGCCGCCTCGGCACCGGCCTGCTGGCCGTGGCCTGGGCCGAGGACCAGATCGTGGAGGGCGTGGAACTGCAGGGACACCGCTTCGGGGTGGGGGTGCAGTGGCATCCCGAGCGGGGTGAGGACAATCGGCTCTTCGATGCGTTCATGGAGGCGGCCCGGTAGGCTGCGATCATGCCGCTGCACCCCCAGGCGCGGGACTTCGTCGCCCAGAACTCGTCGGTCGCCGGTGCCGGCCTGTCCTCGCTCAGCCCCGCCGAGATCCGCGAAATGCGTGAGCAGGACCTCCTGGCGCCCCACCGAGGGCCGCTGACGAAGCTGCCGTTCGTCCGTGACGAGCGGGTCGGCGACGTGCCCATCCGCATCTACCGCGCCGACCCGGGCGACGGCCCGCTGCCCGTCGTGGTCTACTTCCACGGCGGCGGCTGGGTCTTCGGCAGCGTCAAGCGCAACGACGCGACCGGCCGCGGCCTGGCCATCGGCACCGGCGCCGTGGTCGTGTCGGTCGACTACCGGCTGGCTCCGGAAGATCCGTTCCCCGCCGCCGCCGACGACGCGTGGACCGTGGTGCGCGACATCTTCGCCCGGCCCGCCTTCTACCAGAGCAACGGCAGCGTCGCCGTGATCGGCGACAGCGCCGGCGGCAACCTGGCCGCCGTGGCCGCCTGGCAGGCCCGCGACGCCGGCCTCACCCTGGCCCACCAGGTGCTCGTCTACCCGGTGCTCGACGTCGCCATGGACACCCCCAGCTACACCGAAAACGCCAAGGGCCTCGGTCTCGACGCCGCCGACATGGCCTGGTTCGCCGAGCAGTACGCCGCGGGCACCGACCCGGCCGACCCCCGCCTGTCGCCGCTGCGCCTGCCCGACGTCACCGGCCTCGCGCCCGCCACCGTCGTGACCGCCGAGTACGACGTGCTCAGGGACGAGGGCGAGAGCTACGCCGCCCGGCTGGCCGAGGCCGGCGTGCCGGTCGAAATGCGCAGGTACGACGGCATGGTGCACGGCTTCTTCGTCCTGCCCGGTCTGTTCGACCAGGCCGTCGAGGCTGGCGACTACGTGGCGGAACGGCTGCGCGCGTCGTTCTGAGTCCATACCGGCCGACATCACGAAAGACATCGCGAGCGGGGGAGCGATCATGACGGCGACGACGGGGGAGCGGCTGTGAGGGACGCCTACGACAAGCTGCTGCTCGACACTCCCGCCGAGGGCGTTCTGCGCATCACCATCAGCGAGCCGGGCAAGCTCAACGCCGTCGACGCCACCGCCCACCGCGAGCTGGGCGAGGTCTGGCGCGACGCCGACCGCGACGACTCCGTCAGGGCCGTCCTGATCAGGGGAGAGGGCCGGGCGTTCTCGGCCGGCGGCGACCTGTCCATGATCGAGGACATGATGCGCGACCACGCCACCAGGCTGCGCGTGTTCGCCGAGGCCCGCGACATCGTCTACAACGTGCTCAACTGCTCCAAGCCGATCGTCTCCGCCATCCAGGGCCCCGCCGTGGGCGCCGGGCTCGCGGTCGCGCTGCTGGCCGACATCTCCGTCGCCGGCCGTACCGCGCGGATCATCGACGGCCACACCAGGCTCGGCGTCGCGGCCGGCGACCACGCCGCGATCGTCTGGCCGCTGCTGTGCGGGCTGGCCAAGGCGAAATACCACCTGCTGCTGTGCGAGCCCATGACGGGCGCGGAGGCCGAGCGGATGGGCCTGGTCAGTCTCTGCGTGGACGACGACGAGGTGCACGACAAGGCGATGGAGATCGCCGTCAGGCTCGCCGCCGGGTCACCCGAGGCGATCAGGCTCACCAAATACTCGCTCAACAACTGGCTGCGCCTGGCCGGGCCGTCCTTCGACGCGTCCCTCGCGATGGAGTTCCTCGGCTTCACCGGCCCCGACGCGGCCGAGGGAGTGCGCGCGCTGCGCGAGAAGCGGCCGCCCGCGTTCGGCTGAGCCTGGTGTGCTTGCCCGAGCCCCGGGTAGCGGGAGCCCATGGAGGACCACAGGGGGGTGGACCTGCCGAGGCTCCGGCATCGGGAGGCCGCGGCCCCGTCCGCCGAGGCCGAGAACGCAGCCCGGGCGGAGGGAGCCGGCGCCTGCCGGCGGCTGGTGCGGTCGCCGGTGGTCCGCGGGACTACGGGGAGGAGGCCAGGAGCACGTACGCCCGCCGCGACAGGGCGGGCGACCCGGCCTGAGAGCCGGTGCAGAGCCGCGGGGCGGTCCGAGCGTCCGCGTCACGAGGGGTTGAGCAGGAGCTCCCCGGTCAAGAGGCGCGGCCCGTCCGATCCAGGCGCCGATCGGGCGGCCGGCCACCCCGTGCCTTCCCGCCGAACACCCGCGCGTCGCCCGTCAGCGGGGGCGGCGGGCGTGGAAGACGAAGGCCGGCGGGGTGTTGCGCCACACCGTACGCCCCTGCACGACCTCCTCGAACCGCTCCGCCAGCAGCGCGCGGAACCGCCGCGCCGAACTCAGCGGAATGGCGTGAATGTAGGAGAACGTGGTGAAAGCCGCCCCAGGGTTCATCGCATCCGTCACCGCACTCAGCAACTCGTGCTGCAACTGCTGGGGAAAGGCCGCCCACGGCAGCCCGCTCACCACCACGTCGGCCCGGCGCAGCCCGCGCTCGCCGAGCAGCTCACACAGCCGGGAGGCGCTGTCGTTGACCACGTCCACCGTGGGGAAGCGCTCGGCCAGCAACGTGGCCATCGCCTCGTTCAGCTCCACGGCCAGATGGTGGCCCCGCCCGCCCAGCCGCTGCTGGATCTCCACCGTGAACGAGCCCGTGCCCGGCCCGAGTTCCACCACGATCGGCTCGCCCCGCTCGGGGATCGGCGCGCAGACGGCCGACGCCAGCCACCGCGAACTGGGCGCGAGCGCGCCGACGGTTCCGGGGGAGCGCAGAAACTGGCCGAGGAAGAGTGCGGTGTCGTTGGACATGACCCGAACCTAGGCTACTGGAGGGCATGAACGCTCCCCCCTCGGGGCGGAGCTGCGGCCACTTGGAGGAGGCGGTGTCCTCCGCGCGGAGGATCAGCAGCTCACACGGGGCCTATACGGTGTGTTCCATGCGTTGGCGCGGTGTGCCGCTTGATGTCCTGCTCGCGGCCTCTGGAGTGGGTCTCGATCTGCTGACCACGGCGAACGCGGGCGACACCGAACATCTGCCCATGGAGACGAACCTCCTCATGGCGCTGCTCGTCGGGCTGCCCATGGGCCTCGTCCGCCGCCGCCCCGTGGCCGTCTCCCTCTATCTGGCCGTCGTCCTGGCCGTCACCGACCAGCTCGGCTCCTTCACCTCCAACACGGCGCAGATCCTCGTCTGCGTGGCGCTGGGAGTGGCGGGATACAGCGCGCCGGTGCGCTCCACCGCCCTGGCCGTGATCGCCACGATCTTCGCGACCGCCTTCAACATCGCCGACCCCGGCATCGCCCTCACCGGCAACATGTGGATGTACTCCGTGCTGCTGCCCGTCTTCCCCGCCGTGCTCGGAGCATATCTGCGCAGCTCGGCCGAGCGCCTCGACGAGAGAGACGTCACCCCTGACGCGCTGCTGGCCGCGGGCGGAGTCGCGATCACCGTGCTCAGCACCTGGACCAGCTGGCACTCCGGCACCCAGCCCGTCTGGGTGGTGGGGCTGCTGGCCGTGGTGGGCGGGCTGTCGCTGGGCATCGCCAGAAGGTGGCCCGGCCTGGTCTTCACCCTCCAGGGCATTCTGCTCGTCTCGGCTGACATCTACCTCAACGAGGCGGTCGGTACGTGCCTGATCCTCACCCTCATCGCCATCGGGGTGTTCGCCATGCGCGTGGTGTCGTGGGCCTGGACGCTGGCCGCGTACCTGACCGGCTGCCTGCTCAGCTCCATCGCCGTCGTCGGCGACGACACCGAGATCACCGGCTTCCGCGTCGGCATCCTGCTGACGCTCGTCGCCACTCCCATCGCGATCGGCCGCTACCTGGGCATGCGCCGCGCCGCCGTCGCCTCCGAACGGCTGCGCGCCGAGGAGGCCGCCCGCGCCGCGGTCGCGCAGGTGCGCGCCGACCAGCTCGCCGAGCGCGAGCGCATCGCCCGCGACGTGCACGACATCGTGGCCCACCACGTCGGCGCGATGGTGCTGCGGGCCAGCGCCGCCCGCTACACCGCGCCCGACGGTCCCGTCGCCGACGCGCTCAACGACATCCGCGAGACCGGCCACCAGGTGCTGCAGGACCTGCGCGACCTGCTCGACCTGCTGCGCGACCCCGAGCGGCAGCCCGACCTGCTGGCCAACCCCGCCGACGTCGTACGCGAGTCCGCCGAACGCATGGCCGCCGCGGGCCTGCTCGTGGACCTCGACCTCGACCCGGCGACCGACCAGGCCCCGCTCATCGCCCGCACCTCAGCGGCCCGCATCGTTCAGGAAGGACTGACCAACGTGCTCAAACACGCAGGCCCCGGCACCCGGGTCCGCGTAACCGTGTCCCCCGGGGAAGAAGGGCTGGACGTGGAGATCCGCAACGGCCGCCCGCCGACCGCGATCGAGCGGCTGCCCTCGTCCGGGCGTGGCCTGGCCGGCATGCGCGAGCGGGTGCGCACCGTCGGCGGCACCCTCAGCGCCGGCCCCGACGGCGAGGGAGGCTGGCTGCTGGCCGCCCACCTGCCCACCCGCCTGCCGCAGGGGAACGCGGCGTGATCCGCGTGCTGGTGGCCGACGACCAGGCGCTCGTCCGCGCGGGCGTGCGCATGCTGCTGCAGGCCACGGGGGACATGGAGGTGGTGGCCGAGGCCGAGGACGGCGCCGAGGCCGTCCGCCTGTCCGAGCGGCACCTGCCCGACGTCATCCTGATGGACCTGCGCATGCCCAGGGTGGACGGGCTCGAGGCCATCAGGCGGGTGCTCGCGGCCCGGCCCGGCACCAGGGTCGTGGTGCTGACCACGTTCGCCGAGGACGGCAACGTCTACGCCGCGCTGCGCGCCGGCGCGGTCGGCTTCCTGGTCAAGGACGACGACCCCGAGCGCATGGTGGACGCCGTGCGCCGGGCGGCGGCCGGTGAGCAGCTGCTCGCGCCCTCCGTGCTGCGCCGGGTCGTCGAGCGCTTCCTGGCCGCCGAGGAGCAGGCCGCCGCCCCCTCCGCGCCGCCCGGGCTGACCGAGCGCGAGCTGGAGGTCCTCGCCCTGGTCGGCACCGGCCTGTCCAACGCCGAGATCGCCGAGGAGCTGCACGTCGGCGTCACCACGGTCAAGACCCACATCGCCGCCGCCATGGACAAACTGGGCCTGCGCAACCGGATCCAGGCCGCCGTCGTCGCCCACCGCATCGGCCTGGTGGACGCCGCCTTCCGCCCCGTACGCCCGCCCCGCGGCGGCCCCACCGGCTGACCGGCGCGCTCCCGGTGGCGGCCCGCCGCCGCTAGAGTCGGAGACGTGTATGTGAAGATCTGCGGACTGAGCGAGCCGGAACACGTGGCCACCGCCGTGCGGGCCGGCGCCGACGCCATCGGGTTCGTCATGACCCGCAGCTCCCGCCGCGTCTCGCCCGAGCGCGCGGCGGAGCTGGCCGCGCTCGTCCCCGGCCATGTGCTCACCGTGGGCGTGTTCCGCGGCGAGGACCCCGAGACGGTCAGGGCCGCGGCGCTGACCTCCGGCGTGCGGGCCGTCCAGCTGCACGGAAACCACCCCCACGGCGACTTCACCGCGCTGAAGGACCTCGGCGCCGGCCTGATCAGGGCCGTGGACGCCCAGGCCGACCTGCGCTGCGGCGCCTACGACGAAGACCTGCTCATCGTCGACGCCCCCCAGGCGGGCTCCGGCCTGCCGTGGGACTGGGCGGCGGTGCGCGGCCGCCCCTCCGGGCAGTGGATGCTGGCGGGCGGCCTCGCTCCGGCCAACGTGGCCGAGGCGATCGAGGCCGCGCGGCCCTGGGGGGTCGACGTGTCCAGCGGCGTGGAGAGCGCGCCGGGCGTGAAGGACTCCGGCCTGATCGAGGAGTTTCTGGGGGAGGTGCGGCGGACGCGTGGATGAGCTCGCCAGGGGCCCCGCCCTCGATCGCGGGGGCGCGGCCGGCGACCTGGCACGCGCCGTCGCCTTCCTGCACGGCTTCGCTCGCCGCAGGGCGCCGGTGGTGCGGCCGGTGCCGGGCGGCTTCGCGGTCCTGGACGATCGTTACCCCGGCTCGTACGACGACAACAGGCTCATCATCCGCGAGGCCCCGGGCGACGACCTGGAACGGGCCGCCGGACTGCTGATGGCGACGGCCGACGAGGCGCTCGCGACGCGCGGGCACCGGCTGGTGTGCGTCGACGACGACCGGCTCGGCACATCCTGCGCCCCCGCCTTCACCGCCGCCGGCTGGACCCACGAGACCAACCTGGTCATGACCTTCCACGGCCCGATCCCCGCCACCCCGCCCCCAGCCACGCCTTCACCCGCGTCCCGGGCGGCGTCCCCGGCCGCCTTCTCCGCGGCGCCCCCGACGGCGCCCCAGGCCGCATCCCAGGCAGTGTCCTCAGCCGGGCCTCCGCCGGTTGAGGTGCTCGGACTGGAAGAGGTGGTGGGGGTGTTGCGGCGCGACTGGAGGGAGTCGCTGCCCGAGGCGTCCGACGAGACGATCGACGCACTCGCCCGGCGGGCGGAGGCGCGGCTGCTGGGTGCCGCCACGGTCGGCTTCCGTGGCGTGCGCGCCCCCGGCGGCGACATCGCCACCAGGGCCGACCTGTACGTCCACGGCGGCGTCGCCCAGATCGAGAGCGTCTTCACCGCCGAGCCGCACCGCGGCCAGGGCTACGCGAGGGTCCTGATGCACGCCCTGCTCGCCGAGGCGGCCGAGGCGGAGCTGATCTTCCTGCTGGCCGACGCCGACGACTGGCCCCGCCACTTCTACACGAGCCTCGGCTTCGAGATCGCCGGCCGCACCCACGCCTTCCTCCGCACCTGACCGCCCGTTGACGCATCCGGCCGCTCAGCGCCACCTGACCGCCCAGCCGTGCCCGACCGTGCAGCGGTGGTTGACCGCCTGCGCGTATCCGGCCGTCTGGTGGGACCCCCGACCGCCTGGCCACACACCTGACCACCCGGCTGTGCCTGGACGTCCGAGACCTGGCCGACCGTCCGGCCGGGCTCGATCGCCTGGCCGCGCCCGGCCACCCGGCCCGTCCCAGAACCGGTTCGGCCGTGTGACCAGGGGGCGGGCAGGGTGGGGAGAGTGGGTGTGAGCGGGGCCGCTGCGTTGGAGTTCCACGCAGTAGGGTCTCCTGCGTGAGCGAAACTTCCGCCGAGGACCGGATCTGGACGGTTCCCAACCTGCTGAGCTTCCTGCGCCTCCTCGGCGTCCCCGTGTTCCTCTGGCTGGTTCTCGGGCCCAAGGCGGACGGATGGGCCATCGGGATCCTCGCGGTGGCCGGGTTCACCGACTGGCTCGACGGAAAGATCGCCCGCGCGTTCAACCAGATCAGCAGGCTCGGCCGGATCATCGACCCGGCCGCGGACAAGCTCTACGTCTTCGCCACCATCCTCGCCCTGCTGCTGCGCGAGGTGATCCCGTGGTGGCTGGTGATCGTCATCCTCGCGCGCGAACTCTTCGTCGCGAGTTTCTTTCCTGTACTTCGCAAACATGGGTACAAGGCACTTCAAGTGCATTTTCTGGGCAAGGCGGCCATGTTCAACCTCATGTACGCCTTCCCTCTGCTCTTCCTCGCCTCCCACACTGGGTGGTATGCCGATATAGCCCGAATTGTCGGGTGGGCCTTCGCGCTCTGGGGCACGGGCCTGTACTGGTGGGCGGGGGTGCTGTACGGGATACAGGTGCGGCGGCTGGTAAGCGCGGCCAAGAAGGGGTGATCGGGTGAGGGCGGTCGTCATGGCGGGCGGGGAGGGCACTCGGCTGCGTCCGATGACCGCCAACCAGCCCAAACCCCTGCTCCCCGTGGCCAACCGCCCGATCATGGAACACGTGCTGCGCCTGCTCAAGCGGCACGGCGTCACCGAGACGGTGGTCACGCTGCAGTTCCTGGCCGCCCTCGTGCGCAACTACTTCGGCGACGGCGACGAGCTCGGCATGAGCCTCCAGTACGCCACGGAGGACCTCCCCCTCGGCACCGCCGGCAGCGTCAAGAACGCCGCCGACCGCCTGCGCGACGATCGATTCCTGGTGATCTCCGGCGACGCCCTGACTGATATCGATTTATCAGACATGGTGCGATTCCACCGAGAAAATCAGGCATTAGTGACGATCGGTCTGAAACGGGTCCCCAACCCTCTCGAATTCGGCATCATCATCGTGGACGAGGAGGGCCGCGTCCAGCGCTTCCTGGAGAAGCCCACCTGGGGCCAGGTCTTCTCCGACACCGTCAACACCGGCATCTACGTCATGGAGCCCGAGGTCCTCGACGCCGTCGCGTCAGGCGAGCCCGTCGACTGGTCCTCGGACGTCTTCCCCGCCCTCCTGGAGCGCGGCGCCCCCATCTACGGCTACGTCGCCGACGGCTACTGGGAGGACGTCGGCACCCACGAGAGCTACCTCAAGGCTCAGGCGGACGCCCTGTCGGGCAGGGTCAGGCTGGACATCGCCGGGTTCGAGCTGTCCCCGGGCGTCTGGGTGGCCGACTCGGCCTCGGTCGACCCCGACGCCGTGCTCAAGGGCCCGCTGCTGATCGGCTCGTACGCCAAGGTCGAGGCGGGCGCGGAGCTGCGCGAGTACACCGTGCTCGGCAACAACGCCGTCGTCCGCGAGGGCGCCTTCCTGCACCGCGCGGTCGTCCACGACAACGTCTACCTCGGCCCCGGCGCCCACCTGCGCGGCTGCGTCATCGGCAAGAGCACCGACGTGATGGCCGGAGCCCGCATCGAGGAGAACGCGGTCGTCGGCGACGAATGCGTCATCGAGGCGGAGGCGTACGTCTCCAGCGGCGTCAAGGTGTACCCGTTCAAGACCATCGAGGCCGGCGCGGTCGTCAACACCAGCGTCATCTGGGAGTCGCGCGGCCAGCGCAACCTGTTCGGCCCCAGGGGCGTCAGCGGCCTGGTCAACGTCGAGATCACCGCCGAGCTGTGCGTCCGCCTGGCCAGCGCGTACGCCACCACGCTGAAGAAGGGCGAGCACGTCGTCACCTCCCGCGACTGCTCGCTGGCCGCCAGGGCGCTCAAGCGCGCCGTCATCGGCGCCCTCACCGCCGGGGCCATCAACGTCCTCGACCTGGAGGCCGCCCCGCTGCCCGTGGCCCGCTTCCACACCGCCCGCGAGTCGGCCGCCGGCGGCATCGCGCTGCGCACCACCCCGGGCGACCCGCAGAGCGTGGACATCGTCATCATGGACGGCCGCGGCGCCGACCTGCCCCCGGCGGCCCAGCGCAAGCTGGAGCGCGTCTTCTCCCGGCAGGAGTTCCGCCGCGCCTTCCCCGGCGAGATCGCCGAGCTCACCTATCCGGCCAGGGCCGTCGAGGACTACACCCACGAGCTGCTGCGCCACGTCGGCGTGGCCGGCGTCAAGGACATGAAGGTGGTGGTGGACTGCGCGGGCGGCACCTCCTCGCTGGTGCTGCCGACGCTGCTCGGCCGGGTGGGCGTCGAGGTGCTCACCGTCAACGCCCGCCTGGACGACGTCTCGCCCACCGAGACGCTGGCCGGGCGCCGCCGCGACCTGCAGCGCCTGTCCGAGCTGGTCGGCTCCTCGCGGGCGGCGTTCGGCGTGCGCTTCGACCCGGTCGGCGAGCGCATCGCCCTGGTGGACGAGCAGGGCCAGCTCATCGACGAGGAACGCGCCCTGCTCGTCGTGCTCGACCTGGTGGCGGCCGAGCGCAGGGGCGGCCAGGTGGCGCTGCCGGTCACCACGACCAGGGTCGCCGAGCAGGTCTGCCGCTTCCACGGCGTCCAGGTGCAGTGGACCTCCACCGCGCTCGACGCCCTGACCTCCGCCGCCGCCGGCCCCGACATGATCTTCGCCGCCGACGGGCGCGGCGGCTTCGTGGTGCCCGAGTTCAGCCCGGCCATCGACGGGCTGGCCGCGTTCATGCGCCTGCTCGGGCTGGTGGCCCGCACCCGCCTGTCGCTCAGCCAGATCGACGCGCGGATCCCCGAGGTGAAGCTGCTGCGCCGGACGGTCCCCACGCCGTGGGCGGCCAAGGGCGCCGTCATGCGCTCGGTCATGGAGGCGGCCGAGGCCGAGCCCGACGGCCGCCGCGTCGACACCACCGACGGCGTGCGCGTGGCGCACGACGACGGGAGCTGGGTGCTGGTGCTGCCCGCCGCCGCCGAGCCCGTCACCGACCTGTGGGCGGAGGCCGGCGACGTGGACGGCGCCCAGACGCTGCTCGAACGCTGGGCCCGCATCGTGGAGCAGGCGGCGGGCCGGCCCGGTCACGGAACGTGATCGGAAAGGCTTTGCCGATGATGTGCGCGGAGAGTGCCGCAAGATCGTAATGTAGAAACGCGCGGCGGCATGGACCACGGGGCGGGGGCGGCGGTAACTTTGTCTGCGTCCGAACCAACGTGCAGCGCCCCGCCTTGACCTTTGCCGCTGATCAGCGTAAGTTGCGGCATTCGCAAACTTGAAATAGCGAAGCGAGGCGCGCCCCAGAGCACCGTCGCCGCGTCTTCGCGGTAGGAGGCCGAGCCGATCGATGCCGAGCGTCTACTGCACGCAGTGCGGGCACGCCAACCCCGAGGATGCCCGTTTCTGTTCCCGCTGTGGGTCACCGCTGACCAGGCCCGAGGTCTCCGGGGACACCACGTCGACGATCTCCGTCGCGGGAATAGAGGCGTACGAGGCTGAGACAGGCGACATGCTCCTGGCCGAGCGGGCGCTGGTCGAGCAGCTGCCGCCCGGCACGGCGTTGCTCACCGTCACCAGGGGCCCCAACCAGGGCAGCCGGTTCCGGCTGGACAAGGAGCTGACCACCACGGGGCGCCATCCGGAGAGCGACATCTTCCTCGACGACATCACCGTCTCCCGCCGCCACGTCGAGTTCTACCGCCACCGCGGCGGCCAGTTCTCCGTGCGCGACGTGGGCAGCCTCAACGGCACCTACGTCAACAGGGAGCGCATCGAGGAGGTCCCCCTGCACTCCGGAGACGAGGTGCAGATCGGCAAGTTCCGCCTCGTCTTCCTGATGCGAGGCAACTCCGGGGTATGAGCGGGCGGAGCGAGAGACCCATGGACACGGCCTCCGCACGCCCGCGGCCACGGGAGGCGGTCGCGTGAGTTCTCAGGCGGCACGGTCGCACATGAGCATCGGGGAGGTGCTCGCGCTCCTGCAGGGCGAGTTCCCCGATGTCACGATCTCCAAGATCAGGTTTCTGGAGGGCGAGGGGCTGATCGAGCCGGAGCGCAGCCCCTCCGGCTACCGCAAGTTCACCCACCTCCACGTGGAGCAGCTGCGCTTCATCCTCACCGAGCAGCGCGACCACTACCTCCCGCTGCGGGTGATCAAGGACCGGATGGCCGAGAGCTTCGGCCGGCCACGCGAGGTCCGGCAGACGCAGGAGGTCAGGCTCGACCGGGCCGAGCTGCTCGAGGCCGCCGAGATCGACGAGGAGACGCTCGCCGAGCTGGAGGACTACGGCCTGCTCGTGCCCGTGGCCAGGCGCTACGACGAGGAGGCGCTCAAGGTGGCCCGCGCCGTGGGCGCCCTGTCCCAGTTCGGCCTGCACGCCCGCCACCTGCGGGCGGTCAAGGCCGCGGCCGAGCGCGAGGCCGGGCTCGTCGAGCAGACCGTCGCCCCGATACTCAAACGGCGCGCCCCCGGCGCCATCGGCGAGGCCGACGAAGCCGCCAGGGAATTGACCGCGCTGCTGCTCGACCTGCACGCATCCCTTGTACGCACGGGCGTCCGTTCGGTCCTGGGGCGTTGAGAGCGTCGCGAGCTGCCAGGCGCGGGCACATTCGAGGCCTGCCGGGTGTTACGTTGAATTGAAGAAGCCATGTCAGCAGAAGTGATGACCGAAGAGCTGTGCCGGGTGACCGGTCAGGAATACGGAGCAGCCCGTGTTGCAGATGGAGGTCGTGGGCGTTCGAGTTGAAATGCCCACTAATCAGCCGATCGTCTTGCTCAAGGAGGCACACGGGGAGCGGTTTCTTCCGATATGGATTGGCATGACCGAGGCCACCGCCATCGCGCTGGCCCAGGCGGAGGAGCCGCCGCCGCGGCCCCTCACCCATGACCTGTTCAGAGACGTGCTGAGCGCGCTCGGCGTCGGGCTGCGCGCGGTCAACATCGTCGCCCTGCGTGACGGCATCTTCTTCGCCGACCTGGTCTTCTCCAACGGCGTGGAGGTGAGCGCGCGGCCGTCCGACTCGATCGCGCTCGCGCTGCGCACCGGGGCCCGCATCTTCGCCAGCGAGGAGGTCGTCCAGGAAGCCGGGGTCATCATCCCGGACGACCAGGAGGACGAGGTGGAGAAGTTCAGGGAGTTCCTTGACACGATCACTCCCGAGGACTTCGGCAGGGCGGGGTAGGTATTTCAGTGCATTTACGCTTCACGACGCGCCGAGCCGGATCGTTGACTGCGCATGGTCACGGTCCTACGGTGCAAGTGAAACCCGTGGTCGCCCTTTACGAACCCCCAGATCAGGCCACGGGATGAGAGAAAGCCGGAGGTCCGCGTGGCGGTCAGCAGCGGCGAGGGAAAGACGGCCGGCCAGGAAGATCCGGTACGGCGCGAGAGCGCGCGGCAGCGTGCCGGAGAGCAGGGTCTGCTCTTCGACCAGCAACCCAGGACGCTGCCGGGTGACATCGGATACCGCGGGCCGACGGCCTGTGCGGCGGCCGGCATCACCTACAGGCAGCTCGACTACTGGGCGCGCACCGGTCTGGTGGAGCCCACGATAAGAGCCGCGCAGGGCTCGGGCTCCCAGCGGCTCTACAGCTTCCGCGACATCCTGGTGCTCAAGGTCGTCAAGCGGCTGCTCGACACCGGAGTGTCGCTGCAGCAGATCCGCACGGCCGTGCAGCACCTGCGTGACCGCGGGGTCGGTGACCTCGCGCAGATCACGCTCATGAGCGACGGCGTCAGCGTCTACGAGTGCACCTCGGCCGACGAGGTGATCGACCTGCTCCAGGGCGGCCAGGGCGTGTTCGGCATCGCGCTCGGCCGGGTCTGGCGTGAGGTCGAGGGCTCCCTCGCGGAGCTGCCGGGGGAACGCGCGGCGGTCGAGGACACCGTCCCGGCCGACCATCCCGCTGACGAGCTGGCCCGCAGGCGACGCGCCCGCCGCACCGGCTGAGGGCACCCGGCTCCACGAGGGCCGGGATGCCGGACGAGGGGACTCCGATCCCCGGTAAGACGCGCAAGGCCCCTGGGAGCGCGGGGCCCCGCGACCACCTCCCGGGAAGGCGCCTGGGAGCGCTGAATCCCCAGGGAACACGCACGCGACGGTCCGATGACCGGCTAATGGGGCGTAGCGGTGTAATCTAGGACAGCAAGGCTGACGACCCCGTGCGGGAGAGTCCCCGGGCCCATCGCGGCACCGGGGCGCCGAAGGAGCAACCCTCCCCGGAATCTCTCAGGCATCCTGTACCGCTCGGGCGAGGCGACTCTGGAAAGCAGGCGCTCCCGCCAGGGGCGCCTCACCGACGGTGCAAGCCCCACCGGGGGTGAAGCTCTCAGGTCGCGGTAGCACGTACGTCGTGCGGCCGCGCTGACAGAGGGGGAGATCCGGCACTCGCCCGCGCCCTGGCGCCGGTCTCCACAGCCTCGGGAGGCACACCCATGACCGATCTGTCAGCTCCGCCGTTCTCGTCCAGGCACATCGGCCCGTCGGAGTCCGAGCAGCAGCGCATGCTCGAAGCCGTGGGCTTCGAGTCCGTGGCGGATCTGGTGGCGGTGGCCGTGCCCGAGTCCATCAGGGTCAAGGACCGCCTCAAGCTGCCCGCCGCGATCGGCGAGGCCGAGGCCGTCGCCGAGCTGCGCGCCCTGGCCGGGCGCAACCGCGTGCTCACCTCGATGATCGGCCTGGGCTACTACGACACCGTCACGCCCGCCGTCATCCGCCGCAACCTGCTGGAGAACCCGGGCTGGTACACCGCCTACACGCCGTACCAGCCGGAGATCTCGCAGGGGCGCCTGGAGGCGCTGCTGAACTTCCAGACCGTCGTCTCCGACCTCACCGGCCTGCCCGTCTCGGGCGCGTCCCTGCTGGACGAGGCCACCGCCGCCGCCGAGGCCATGACGCTGGCCCGCCGGGCGGGCAAGTCCAAGAGCTCCGTGTTCGTGGTGGACGCCGACGCGCTGCCCCAGACCAAGGCCGTGCTCGCCACCAGGGCCGAGCCGCTCGGCATCACGCTGGTGGAGCACCCGCTCGACGGCGAGCTGCCCGAAAGCTTCGGCGTGCTCGTGCAGTACCCCGGCGCCTCGGGCCGGCTGCGCGACTTCCGCGCCGTGGCCGCCGCCGCCCACGAGGCCGGCGCGCTGGTCGTGGCCGCCGCCGACCTGCTGGCCCTGACGCTCATCGCCGCCCCCGGCGAGCTGGGCGCCGACATCGCCATCGGCTCATCGCAGCGCTTCGGCGTGCCGTTCGGGTTCGGCGGGCCGCACGCCGCCTACATGTCCGTACGCGAGGGGCTGCAGCGCCAGCTCCCCGGCCGCCTGGTGGGCGTGTCGGTGGACGCCGACGGCGACCCCGCCTACCGCCTGGCCCTGCAGACCCGCGAGCAGCACATCCGCCGCGAGAAGGCCACCAGCAACATCTGCACCGCCCAGGTCCTGCTGGCCGTCATCGCCGGCATGTACGCCGTCTACCACGGCCCCGAGGGCCTGCGCCGCATCGCCCACCGCGTCCACCGGCACGCCGGCGCGCTGGCCGCCGGGCTGCGCGAGGGCGGCGTGGAGATCGTGCACCAGGAGTTCTTCGACACTGTGCTCGCCCGCGTGCCCGGCCGGGCCGCCGAGGTCGTGGCCGCCGCCGCCGAGCGGGGCGTCAACCTCTGGCGGGTGGACGACGACCACGTCTCCGTCGCCTGCGACGAGAAGACCGGGGCCGCCGAGGTGGCCGCCGTGCGGGCCGCCTTCGGGATCTCCCCGGACGGCGGGGCCGCGCCCGAGCACACCCCCGACGCGCTGCCCGCCGAGCTCCTGCGCGAGAGCGCGTACCTGACCCACCCGGTCTTCCACGCCCACCGCTCCGAGACCGCGATGCTGCGCTACCTGCGCAAACTGCAGGACAAGGACATCGCGCTCGACCGCTCCATGATCCCGCTCGGCTCCTGCACGATGAAGCTGAACGCGACCACCGAGATGGAGCCGATCACCTGGCCCGAGTTCGCCGCGATCCACCCGTACGCGCCCGCCGGGCAGACCGAGGGCTACCGCGAGCTCATCGGCACGCTGGAGGGCTGGCTGGCCGAGGTGACCGGCTACGACGCCGTCTCCCTCCAGCCGAACGCCGGCTCCCAGGGCGAGTTCGCCGGGCTGCTGGCCATCCGCGCCTACCACCGCGACCAGGGCCAGGGCGAGCGCGACGTCTGCCTCATCCCGTCCTCGGCCCACGGCACCAACGCCGCCAGCGCCGTCATGGCCGGCATGCGGGTCGTCGTCGTGGCCTGCGACTCCGACGGCAACATCGACCTGGCCGACCTCGACGCCAAGATCGACAAGCACCGGGACGCGCTGGCCGCGATCATGGTGACGTACCCGTCCACGCACGGCGTGTACGAGGAGAGCATCACCGAGGTCTGCGCCAAGGTGCACGAGGCCGGCGGCCAGGTGTACGTGGACGGCGCCAACCTCAACGCCCTGGTCGGCCTGGCCAAGCCGGGCGAGTTCGGGGCCGACGTGTCCCACCTCAACCTGCACAAGACCTTCTGCATCCCGCACGGCGGCGGCGGCCCCGGCGTCGGCCCGGTCGCGGTCCGCGCCCACCTGGCCTCCTACCTGCCGGGCCACCCGCTGCACGACGGCAGCGCGGTCGGTCCCGTCTCGGCGGCCCCGTACGGGTCGGCCGGCATCCTGCCGATCTCGTGGGCGTACGTCAGGATGATGGGCGCCGACGGGCTCACCGCCGCCACCGAGCAGGCCATCCTGTCGGCGAACTACCTGGCCAGGCGGCTGGCCCCGCACTACCCGGTCCTCTACACCGGCCGCGGCGGCCTGGTCGCCCACGAGTGCATCATCGACCTGCGCCAGATCACCAAGGAGACCGGCGTCACCGTCGACGACGTGGCCAAGCGGCTCATCGACTACGGCTTCCACGCCCCGACCATGTCGTTCCCCGTCGCCGGGACCCTCATGATCGAGCCGACCGAGAGCGAGGACCTCGCCGAGCTCGACCGCTTCGCCGACGCCATGGCCGCCATCAGGGCCGAGATCGCCAAGGTCGCCTCCGGCGACTACGACAGGACCGACAACCCGCTGCGGAACGCGCCCCACACGGCCGAGTCGGTCAGCGCCGACGAGTGGACGCACCCGTACGGGCGCGGCGAGGCCGCCTACCCGCTGCCGTCGCTGCGCGACGGCAAGTACTGGGTGCCGGTGCGCCGCATCGACCAGGCCTACGGCGACCGCAACCTGGTGTGCTCCTGCCCTCCGCTGGAGGCGTACGAGGACTGAGCCGGACGAGGTGGGAGGACTGTCACCCCCGGTGCCAGTCCTTCCGCGTCAAGTGAGCAGACATGATCGTCAGAAGTCGTTAGGCTTCGGTGCGACCGTCGCCCCAAGGAGCTCTCTTGACGTCCTCAGAGCTGGAGACACCGCCCCTCGACACCGCCCGCCGCCTGGCCGAGGAGGGTGACCTCGACGCCGCGGCCGACATCCTGAGCCGGCTCGCGGCCGACCCCGCCGAGCCCGACAGGGCGCAGGCCGCCGTGGGCCTGGCCGTGGTGCTGGAGCAGCGCGGCGACGTCGAGCGGGCCAGGGCCGCAGCCAGGACCGCCCTGGCCACCGGGCACCCCGAATACGCCGCCCAGGCGGCCTGTCACCTGGCCCAGGGCTTCGAACGGGAGGGCCGGGCCGACCAGGCCAGGGCCGCCTGGCAGGCCGTCCTCGGCGTCGGCACGGCCGCGTACGTGCCGCTGGCCCACCTCGCGCTGGCCCGGCTGGCGGTCGAGGCGGGCAACCTGGAGGAGGCCGGTGACGAGTTGCGCGCCGCCGTGCGCGCGGGGGTCGAGTCCGGCGACGACAAGATGGGCGCGCAGGCGGCGCAGCGGCTGGCCGAGCTGATGCTGGAGCACGGGGAGCCGGGCCCGGCGGCCGAGGTGCTGCTGGAGGCGCTGGAGTTCGCCCCCGCCGACGAGGTGCCCGGCCTGCGGGTCCAGCTCGGCATCGCGCATCTGGAGCTGGCCTGCGCCGAGTTCGCCGAGAGCGTCGAGGGCGGCGCCGACCCGCGCACCGGCGCGCTGGCCATCGAACTGCTCGCCCGCACCCTGCCGCTGCGCGGGCGCGACGACGACGCGGGCCGGGTGTGGACGTACGGGCTCGAACACGAGGACGAGACGCTGGCGGAGGAGGTCCGCCTGCGCTACCAGCGCGACGCCTGACCTCGCGCCGCCTGCCCGCAGGTCAGGGGCGGCGCATGACGGCCACCGCCGCCGCCACGTTGACCAGCACGATCGCCATCCACGCGACCAGCAGCCCGAACGCGCCTCCGGTGGTGCCCGCGATGGCCGTGAGCGGAACCCCGATGCCCAGCGAGCCCAGCGCGATCGGGACCAGCGGGGTCGTCTGACCCGCCCTCTTGCGCGGCGTGGCGCCGTGGTGGTCGAGCTCGGCCCGGACCCGCGCGGCGATCGTGGCGTCGAGGCGCTCCATGAACGAGTCGACAAGCGCCGCCTCGTAGTCGGGGCCGAGGTCGCGGCGCGCCTCCAGCGTGGCCCGCAGGTCGTCCCTGAGGCGTTTGTCTGACATGGACAGCATCATCTCCCGCCGCACGCCGCGCCGTCATCAGCCCTGAGGTCTAGTGCGCGATCCTCCCCAGGTACCGTGCTGGCATGCAGGTGATGACCCCGAGAGGGCCGGCGCTGGTCGAGGTAGACGAGGTCGCGGACGCGCGGCTGCTGCTGGTGCTGACCCACGGATCGGGCGGGGGAGTGGATGCCCCCGACCTGCTGGCCGTGCGCGACGCGGCCGTGGCAGCCGGGGTGAGCGTGGCCAGGGTGACGCAGGCGTTCCGGGTGGCGGGGGCTCGGGCTCCCGGTTCGGCGGCGCGGCAGGACGAGGCGTGGGAGATCGTCCTGGGCGAGCTGCGGGCGGCCCGGCCGGGGCTGCCGGTCGTGCAGGGCGGGCGGAGCAACGGGGCCCGCGTGGCCTGCCGGACGGCCAAGGCCGTCGGGGCCGCCGCGGTGGTGGCGCTGGCCTTCCCGCTGCACCCGCCGGGGCGGCCTGAGCGGTCGAGGGCCGATGAGCTGCGCGGCGCCGGCGTGGACGTGCTGGTGGTGAACGGGGAACGCGACCCGTTCGGCGTTCCCGACGCCGGGGACGCCGCGCGCCTGGTGGTGCTGCCTGGGGAGGGCCATGAGCTGAAACGCGACCCCGCCCGGGTGGGCGAGGTCGTCGCGGAGTGGATCGTCCGCTACGCGTAGGCGTGGATCTCGCGGGACGCGTGCGTGTGGACCCCGCCTGAGGCGTCAGGCCGGACGCGGGCGCAGACCTCGCGGGGAGGCGTCAAGCGGCGCCGACGGCGGGCCGGTGCGGGGCGATGGCGGTGCCGCTGGGAAGCAGCTCCCCGGTGTCCTCGAACAGGACGACGCCGTTGCAGAGCAGGCTCCACCCCTGTTCGGGGTGGCAGGCCAGGGTGCGTGCCGCCTCGCGGTCAGGCGCCTCGGCATCCGGACAGGCCGGGTCGTGCGGGCACATCGGCGTGCCTCCGATATCTCGTGGGTCGCTCCCGTGCTGGAGGGTCGGGAGCCGGCTCGGGTTGTTGTGTTCGTTCTGGCAAGTGTGCGATGTGTGTCACGTGTTCCGACATAGTCCGTTCGGACTGTTACAGGAGGATCCCCGGGTCGTGTGACCTTCGACACAGCGTGCCTTATGCAGGATAACGGGCCAAGCGCGACACGCGCATCACGTTTGCAATCCCTTGAGCAGAGCGTCGAGCCCGCGCTCGAAGTCGATATCGGCTCTTTCGTCCCTCCTGACCCATTCATCAACCTCCGGGTCGGCCCATCCGGACTGCTGCACCTCGACGGCCACGCTGCCGAACACGAATGCCCGCAGCGACCTGACGGCCTCCGGGGCGTCGCCGAGACCGCCCTCGGCGAGCTGCTCGGTCTGCTCCCTGATGGCGATGGCGGTCGCCCCCTTGGGCGGCTTGGTCAGGGCCAGGGCCAGCACGCCAGGATGCTCGCGCAGCAGCTCCCTGCCCGCCCGGCACCACGCCCTGGCCGTCTCCTGCCAGGTCGGGCCCCGCTCGACGTGGACGGTGGTGACGTGTTCGGCCAGGGCGTCCATCAGCGCCTCCTTGCCGCGTGGCAGGTGGTGGTAGATGGCCATGGCCTCCACCTCCAGGGCGTCGCCCAGGCGGCGCATGGTGAGGCGGCGCAGGCCCTGGCTGTCGGCGATGTGGAGTGCGGCCTCGATGATGCGCTCGCGGGAGAGGGGCACTGGTGGTCTCTTGGCGGGCATGGAGATCATCTTACTATGTAAAGGCGGTCACGCCAGGGCGATTTCCGCCCGTGTCGCGCGACGGCGTACCCTAAGGCGTTGCACCAGTACCGACAGCTTTAAGGGGCAGGGCCGATGGCGTTTTTCCGTCCGCGGGTGAGCCGGGAGGCAGAGGTCCGCTACCACGCGGACCTGGAGATCTCCAAGAGCTTCCCCGAGTTCATCGAGAAGGCCAGGCAGGCCGAGCAGGTGCTGCGCGAGCTGCGGGCCGCCGATGCCGACGAGATCGAGTTGCTGGCGGCCGGGAAGGCCTTCGACGCGGCGCTCACCGAGGCGCTGCGGGCCGCGGAGGCCGGGCAGCGGGCCACGTTCGGGGTGAAGGCCTACGACGACCGCATCGCCCGCCGCAAGGCCAAGGCCACGCCGGCCGGCGCCATGTGGACGGCCGAGGTCGAGCGGCTGCGCACCCTGCGTGAGGACAACCGGCTGTGGGGGATCCCCCGCGTGCCCCGGCCGGTGCCCGCGACCGCCTGATCCGAGAAGATCCCGCTCGCGGTCGTCCGGTCCGGCCGGACTGTCCGGATACGCAGGCGAATGAGCCCCGGCGCCGTGTGAGGGTGCCGGGGCTCTCGTTCAGCTGGCCCAGTCGAGCAGCGGGCGCGTGTTGCTCGGGTGGCGCAGCTTGGACAGCGACTCCTTCTCCAGCTGCCTGATCCGCTCCCTGGTCAGCCCCAGGTACTTGCCGATCTCGTCCAGCGTGTGCGGCTTGCCGTCCACCAGGCCGAAACGCAGCGCCATGATCTTCGACTCCCGCGGCGAGAGGTTGTCGAGCACGCCCCGCAGCTGGTCGCCCAGCAGCTGGCGGTCGACGATCTCCGACGCCTCGGGGGAGTCGACGTCCTCGATGAGGTCGCCGATCGTGGTCTCCCCGTCCTCGCCGATCGTCGCGTTCAGCGAGATCGGCTGACGGCTGGTGCGCAGCAGCTCCTCGATCTGGTCCGGCGTCTTGTCCAGCTCGACGGCCAGCTCCTCGGGCGTGGGCTCGCGGCCCAGGCGCTGGTGCATGTCACGCTCGACGCGCGACAGCTTGGACAGCATCTCCAGCACGTGCACGGGCAGCCGGATCGTCCTGGCCGAGTCGGCGAAGCCGCGCTGGATGGCCTGGCGGATCCACCACATGGCGTACGTGGAGAACTTGAAGCCCTTGGTGTAGTCGAACTTCTCCACGGCCCTGATCAGGCCCAGGTTGCCCTCCTGGACGACGTCCAGCAGCGACATGCCGCGGTCGGTGTACTTCTTGGCGACCGAGACCACCAGGCGCAGGTTGGCCTCCAGCATGTGGTCCTTGGCCTGCCTGCCGTCCTCCACGACCAGGTGGAGGTCCGCCTTGGCGGCGGGCGGCAGGCCGGGCTGGGTCTCCAGCTTGTACTCGGCGTACAGGCCCGCCTCGATCCGCCTGGCCAGCTCGACCTCCTGGGCGGCGGTGAGCAGGGTGCGCCGGCCGATGGACTTGAGGTAGGTGTGCACCGAGTCGCCCATGACGGACTGCGTGTCGTCCAGGTCGATCGGCTCGTTGTCGATTTCGGCGTCCGTACCGGCGTCGGTACCGGTGTCCTCCGCGTTCGGGACGAGGTCGTCCGGGACGTCCTCCTCGTGCTCGGGCTTGGACTCCGGCGCCGTCACCGCCTTCGCCGCTTCGGCCGTGGCGGCTCCCGCGCCGTTTCGGCTGCCGTTGCCGCTCGCCGCGCCGTTCGCCGCGCCGTTCGCCGTGGTGGTTTTTG
This sequence comes from Nonomuraea maheshkhaliensis, assembly GCF_039529435.1. Classification (NCBI taxonomy): domain Bacteria; kingdom Bacillati; phylum Actinomycetota; class Actinomycetes; order Streptosporangiales; family Streptosporangiaceae; genus Nonomuraea; species Nonomuraea maheshkhaliensis. The sequence continues at coordinate 35,419 of NZ_BAAAMU010000067.1, read as the reverse complement.
CCTCGGAGCCCTTGCGGCGGGTACTCTTTGCCCGCGCGGTCTTCCCGGCGGGAGCGGTCTTCTTCTGGGCGTTCTTCTTGGGGGCGGTCGTGCTGAGAGACGGCTCGTTCTCGGCGGCCAGGCTCACGCCGGCCTCTGACAGCTCGCGCAGGATCGTGCGGCCTTCAGAGGGGCTGATGCCGGCCATCGCGAACGCGTCCCGCAGCTCCGCCAGAGAAAGGTGACCCTGGGCTCGCCCTCGTTCAATCAGCTGATCGAGAGTAGCGGGTGGGGTCGCCACGGCGGTTCTGGGCATGAGGACACCTCCTCCGTACGGAGTGGAAGCGATCAGGCAGGTTGTGGTGGGGCGGCTTCGCGTCCGCACGGCGCACCAGTATCAATAACGCCAAACGCCGTCATTTGTTCCCGTGCGCCCTAAGCGGGACGAAAAAGGGGCGGATCGCCCACATGACGAACTGCCCCAGGGGCCGGGTTTATTCCGTCGACCCGTGGCCGTCCGGCCGCACCTCAGGCATCGGCATGGGCTCGGCGTCCTCCATGCGCTGGTCGGTCCAGTATTCGAGGACCTTCTCCGGATCCGGGTTGATCTCCCTGGAGACGATGAAACCGTCGGTGGTCGCGGGGGCCGGAGTCGCGTCCAGCACCTGGGGCAGCTCTTGGGGCTCGCCGGACGGCGCCTTCTCCACCACGGCTCGGGTCTCCCTCGCGACCTGGTCGAGCTTTCCCGCCGAGGCGGCCGCCGCGACTGAGGCGCCTCCGGCGACGATGACGCCGACGACGGCCGCGGATGCCCACAGCTTGCGGGTCTGGTCCATGAAGGCTCCCTCCTTCTCCCCACTATGACGCATCGGCCACTCGTCAGGTTCCTGCCCTAAGCCGCATCAAATCGGTCTTGCCGTTCGGGAGCAGCGGGAGCCGCTCGACGAGCCGCAGGTCGCGCGGGGCGGCGTAGGGGGCGAGCCTATCGCGGCAGAATGCCCGCAATTGCGGAAGTGTGACGGGTGTGTCGGGGTCGGCGGGCACCACGACGGCGGTGACGCGCTCGCCCCACTCCGCGTCGGGCAGGCCGATCACGGCGGCGTCGGCGACCCCGGGATGGTCGCGCAGGACAGCGGTCACGACGCCGGCCACCACCTTCTCGCCGCCGGTGTTGATGACGTCGTCGGCCCGGCCGAGCACGCGCAGGCGGCCGTCGTTCAGCTCGCCGAGGTCGGAGGTGACGAACCAGCCGCCGTCGAGCGGGGCGGGCGGCTCGGCGAAGCGGTAGCCGGAGAAGAGCACCGGACCGGAGATCCTGATCAGCCCGTCCGCGCCGATTTTGAGATCTACATTGTCAAGGGGCCGGCCGTCGTACACGCAGCCGCCGCTCGTCTCGCTCGACCCGTACGTCGTCACGACCCTCGCGCCGAGGGCGGTGGCCCGCTCCACCAGGCCGGGCCCTGGGGCCGCCCCGCCCAGCACGATGGTCCTGAACACCGACAGGTCCGCCCCCATCTCGACCAGCCGGTGCAACTGGGTGGGCACGAGAGAGACGTGGTGGGCGCCGGAGCCCAGCACCGCGTGCGGGTCGAAGGCCGGGTGGATGATCGGCTCGCTCTCCGAGAGCAGGGCGCGGACCAGGACCTGCAGCCCCGAGACGTGGGAGACGGGCAGGCAGCACAGCCAGCGGTCGCCCTTCGCGGCGCCCACGCGGCGGATCGAGGCGGCCGCGCACGCGCGCAGGGCCTCGGCGGAGAGCATCACGCCTTTGGGCGGGCCGGTGCTGCCGCTGGTGGCGATGACGATCGCCACGTCGCCCGGCACGCCGGCCCCGCCGGGTCCGGGGACGCCGTTCACGTGGGTAGGGCGCAGCGCGTCCAGGGCGGGCTCGTGGTGGCCGGGGGAGAGCGGGAGGACGGCCGGGCCGTCGCCGGAGAGGGCGTCGCGGATCGCCGTGAAGAGGGCGGTCCCGGCAGGCTGCACAATGGCATGCAGCGGGCGGTCCGGATGCGACGGGTTCCTCCACATGCTCGTAAGGTTAACGGTGACAGGTCGGACAGTGGCGCAGGGAGGGTCGTGACGCGTTCTCCCGTGGTCTTCCGGATCCCGATGCGGACGCGGTTCCGTGGGCAGACCGTCAGGGAAGGGGTGCTGCTGCACGGCTCGGCGGGGTGGGGGGAGTTCTCTCCGTTCCCCGAATACGGCCCGCGCGAGTGCGCCCGCTGGCTGGCCTGCGCCCGCGAGGCGGCGTTCGAGGGCTGGCCGGAGCCGGTGCGCGACAGCGTCCCGGTCAACGCGACCGTGCCCGCGGTCGATCCAGAGCGGGCCCATGACATCGTGCGGCGCTCGGGCTGCACCACGGCGAAGGTCAAGGTGGCCGAGCCGGGGCAGACGTTCGACGACGACGTGGCCAGGGTCGAGGCCGTGCGCGACGCGCTCGGGCCGTCGGGGCGGCTGCGGGTCGACGTCAACGGCGCCTGGGAGGCCGGCGAGGCCGTTCGCCGGCTCAAGCGGCTCGACCGTTTCGACCTCGAATACGCCGAGCAGCCGTGCGCCACGCTGGAGGAGCTGGCGGCGGTGCGGCGCGCGTGCGACGTGCCGATCGCGGCCGACGAGTCGATCCGCAGGGCCGAGGACCCGCTGCGGGTCAGGGCGGCGGAGGCGGCCGACATCGCGGTGGTCAAGGTGCAGCCGCTGGGCGGGGTGCGCGCGGCGCTGCGGGTGGTGGAGGCGTGCGGGCTGCCCGCGGTGGTCTCCAGCGCCGTGGAGACGTCCGTGGGCCTGGCGGCGGGGCTGGCGCTGGCCGCGGCGCTGCCGTCGCTCCCGTACGCGTGCGGGCTCGGCACCATGGCGCTGCTGTCGGGCGATGTCGTGGACGATTCGCTGGTGCCGGTGGACGGCAGGCTGACGGTACGGCGTCCCAGCGTAGATTATGGCCTTTTGTCGGCTTTTGAGATTGAATCTCCCCAGTGGCTTCGCCGGATGCAGGAGGCGTCACGTTGAACCCCGCTACCGCGCTGGCCACCGTGCTGGTCGATGAGCTGGTGCGCTGCGGCCTGACCGACGTGGTGCTGGCGCCCGGCTCGCGCTCCGCCCCGCTGGCGCTGGCGCTGCACGCCGAGTCCCGGGTGCGGCTGCACGTACGGATCGACGAGCGTTCGGCGTCGTTCCTGGCCCTGGGGCTGGCCCGGCGCTCCGAGCGTCCCGTGGCGCTGATCTGCTCCTCCGGCACCGCCGCCGCCAACTTCCACCCCGCCGTCATCGAGGCGGGCGAGTCGGGCGTGCCGCTGCTGGTCCTGACCGCCGACCGCCCGCCCGAGCTACGCGGCACCGGCGCCAACCAGACGATCGACCAGATCAAGCTGTACGGCGGCGCCACCCGCTGGTTCGCCGAGGTCGGCGTGCCGGAAGACCGCCCCGGCCAGGTCGCCTACTGGCGTTCGCTGGCCTGCCGCGCCTACCAGCGCGCCGCCGGCGCGGGCAACCCCGGCCCGGTCCACCTCAACCTGGCCTTCAGGGAGCCGCTGATCCCCGACGGCGACACCACCTGGTCAGAGCCGCTCGACGGCGGCGCCAACGGCCCGTGGGTGCGCGCCAGGGTCGCGCCCCCGCCCATCGCCCTGCACATCCCGCCCACCAGGCGCGGCGTGCTCGTGGTCGGCGACGGCGCCGCCAACGTGCGCCGCTACGTCGCGGCGGCGGGCATGGCCGGCTGGCCGGTGCTGTCGGAGCCCAACGGCGGCGGCCGCTACGGCGACCACGCCATCTCGACCTACCACTACCTGCTCAGCACGCCCGAGTTCGCCGACGCGCACCGGCCCGACGTGGTCGTCACGCTGGGCCGCCCCGGGCTGTCCCGGCCGCTGCTGTCGTGGCTGAAGCGCGCGGACGAGCACATCGTGGTGGCGCCCGACCTCGACCGCTGGCCCGACCCGACCCGGTCGGCCACGCAGGTGGCGCAGGCGGTGGAGATCCCCGTCGCCTCGGGCGACGACACCTGGCTGCACGCCTGGCGGCAGGCCGACCTGGCGGTCAGGGCGGCCATGGACGAGGTGCTCGACCTGTCGGGCACCAGCGAGCCGCGCCTGGCCCGAGACCTGGTCGACGCGCTGCCGAACGGGGCGCTGCTGTTCTGCGGCTCCTCCATGCCGATCCGCGATCTCGACCAGGCGATGCGGCCCAGGCGCGGCATCCGGCTGATGGCCAACAGGGGCGCCTCCGGCATCGACGGCCTGGTGTCCACCGCCATGGGGGCGGCGCTGGCGCACAACGGCCCCTCCTACGCGCTGATCGGCGACCTGTCGTTCCTGCACGACCAGAACGGGCTCGTGCTCGGGCCCCGCGAGCCGCGGCCCGACCTGTGTCTCGTCGTGGTCAACAACGACGGGGGCGGCATCTTCTCGCTGCTGCCCCAGGCGGCGGTGCGCGACCCGTTCGAACGGGTGTTCGGCACGCCGCACGGGGTGGACCTGGGGTACGTGGCGGCCGCGACGGGCACTCCGTACACGCTGGTGGGCGATCTCAGTGACCTGCCCAAGGCGATGCGGGGCGATGGGCCCAGGGTGGTCGAGGTGCGTACGGACCGGGAGGAGAACGCGCTCGTGCACGCCCGCCTGCGCGACGCCGCCCAGGAGGCCGTCCGCGCCTACCTGGCCGGCTGACCCGGGCTCGGGGGTCGGCGGGCTCAGCGGGCGAGGACGTCCAGGAGGCGGTTGAGCGGGCCGTCCAGGCCGTAGCGGTCGGCCAGGGCGACCAGCGCCTCCGGGTCGCGCGGCTTGGCCGGCAGGGTCAGGTCGGCCTCCGGCAGCGGCGCGTCGGGAGCCACCTTCACCACGGCGGGAGCGGCGCTCAGGTAGTCGCGGGCGGCGCTCAGCTTGGTGCGGCTGCCGGCCGGGAAACCGTCGGTGACGCCCGCGTCGAGGGCGTCGAGCAGCGCCGCGAGCGAGCCGAACCGGGTGATCAGGGCGGCGGCGGTCTTCTCGCCCACGCCCGCCACGCCGGGCAGGCCGTCGCTGGGGTCGCCGCGCAGGGTGGCGAAGTCGGCGTAGGAGCGGCCGGGGATGCCGTACTTGCCGGTGACGAACGCCTCGTCCACGATCTGCAGGTTGCGCACGCCGCGGGCGGTGTAGAGGACGCGGACCGGCCGGGAGTCGTCGACGAGCTGGAACAGGTCGCGGTCGCCGGTGACGATGTCGACCGCGCCGGACGCCTGGTGGGTGAGCGTGCCGATGACGTCGTCGGCCTCGTAGCCGGCCGACTCCAGCCGGGCCACGCCGAGGGCGTCGAGCACCTCCTGGATGACCGCGATCTGCGGCACGAGCGCCTCGGGCACCTCCTCCTCGTCGACCCCTTGGCCGGTGCCGGCGACGCGGTGCGCCTTGTACGTCGGGATCGCCGCGACCCGGAACGCCGGCCGCCAGTCGGCGTCCATGGTGGCCGCCAGCTCGGTGGGGGAGTGCCGGCGTACCAGGGTGGCGATCATGTCGATGAGGCCGCGCACCGCGTTGACGGGCGAGCCGTCCGGGGCCTTGATCGACTCCGGGATGCCGAAGAAGGCGCGGAAGTAGAGCGACGGGGTGTCCAGAAGCATCAGCACTAGGACAGTATGCCCACCGCCAGCAGGCACGCGTCGTCCTCCGGGTTGGGGCCGCCGATGTCGGCGAGCAGGCGGTCGAGGCTCGCGTCCAGATCGTGCCCGCGCACCCGGCGCGCGGCGGCCAGTACCAGGTCGAGGCCGACGTCGATGTCGCGCGTACGCCGCTCGACCAGCCCGTCGGTGAACAGCAGCAGTTGGTCGCCGGGCAGCAGCCTTGTGGTGGCCAGCTCGTAGGGGCTGCCGGACGCCGCGCCGAGCAGCACGCCCCTGGGCTGCGCGAGCTGGGTGGCCTCCCCGTCGCGGACGAGGATGGGCGCCAGGTTGCCCGCCTGGCCCCAGGCGAACACCCGGGTCTCGGGGTCGAGATGGCCGATGATCGCGGTGGCGGTGGTGTCCTTCAGCTGGTGCATGACGAGGTCGTTCAGCCAGGCCAGCAGCCGGTTGGCGCCCTGCCCGGTCATCGCCAGGCCGACCAGGGCGTGGCGGAGGTGGGCCATGCGCGAGATCGCGGGCAGGCCGTGTCCCGAGGCGTCGCCGATGGCCAGCAGTACGCGGCCGTCGGGCGCGGGGGCCGCCTCGAACCAGTCGCCGCCCAGGTTGGCGGTCTTCTCGGCGGGCACGTACCGGACCGCGATCCTCGTCTGCGGCAGGTCCAGGCAGCCGACCGGCTCGGGCAGGATCGCCTCGCGCAGCGCGAGCATCACGTGGCGCTCCTCCGCGGCCCGTTCGCGCGCCTCCAGGAGCTGGCGGCGCGACTCCGACACCATGCGCTCGGCGCGGCGGCGGCCGGTGATGTCCTGGATGACGCCGTGCATGCCGATCGTGCCGCCGGGCCCGGCCAGCGGTTCGAGCACCACCCGCAGGTCCCGCAGGTCGGCCGAACCCCCGCCGCGGCGGATGCGGAACTCGGCCTGCACCGGCTCCACGCCCTGCACGACCGACCACAGCAGCCGGTCGAGCGTGGCCACGTCGGAGGGCTCGACGTGCTCGGGCAGGTCGGGCAGGGGGATGGGGCCGTCGCCCGGGTCACGGCCGAAGATCACGTACACCTGGTCGGACCAGATCGTCTCGCCGGTGTGCAGATGCCACTCCGCCCAGCCCATGTTGCCGAGCCGCTGGGCATGGCCCAGCCGGACGGCGAGCATCTCGGCCTCGTGCCCGAGCAGCTCGGCCGCGCCTGTGACGTCGACCATGATCTCACTCTCGAACGCAGGGGAACTGGACAATTGGCCCCACACTACGTGATCGACCCGCAACCGTGTGTGCCGATGTCCGGCCGCGTGGCGAGACCTTTTCGCGGATTTTAGGAGCCGCGATCACGAGTAGATTGAGCCTGTGACGTCCTCAGACCTGTATCCCGTGTCCCGTCTCGCCGCCGTCCAGGAGGCCACCGCCAAGGCCGGTCTCGACGCCCTGCTCCTGACGCCCGGCCCCGACCTGCGTTATGTGAGCGGCTACGACGCCAAGCCCCTTGAGCGGCTGACGTGCCTCGTGGTGCCCGCCGCGGCGGAGCCGTACATGATGGTGCCCCGGCTTGAGCTGCCGGCCGCGCAGGCGTCGCCCGCCGCGCGGCTCGGGGTGGAGTTCGTGGCGTGGGACGAGACCGAGGACCCCTACGCGCTGGCCGCGGCCCGGCTCGGCGGGGCCGCCAAGGTGGGCCTGGCCGACCGCATGTGGGCCATGTCGTCGCTGCGCTTCCGCGAGGTGCTGCCGGAGGCCGAGCAGGTGCTGGCCGGCAGCGTGCTGCGGGAGCTGCGGATGCGCAAGTCGCCCGGCGAGGTGGCCGCGCTGCGCGAGGCGGGCGAGGCCATCGACAGTGTGCATCGGCTCGTGCCCGGGCTGCTGCGGGCCGGCCGCACCGAGCGCGAGGTGGGCCGCGACATCGCCGAGGCCATCCTCGCCTCGGGCCACGCGACCGTCGACTTCGTGATCGTCGCCTCGGGCCCCAACGCCGCCAGCCCCCACCACGACGTGTCCGACCGGGTGATCCAGGCGGGCGAGCCCGTCGTGGTCGACATCGGCGGCCAGCTGCACAACGGCTACTGCTCCGACTCCACCCGCACCTACAGCGTGGGCGAGCCGCCGGCCGACTTCGCCGCCTACTACGAGGTGCTGCGCCGGGCGCAGGAGGCCGCCTGCGAGGCGGTGCGGCCCGGGGTGTCGTGCGAGTCGATCGACGCGGCCGCGCGTGATGTCATCGCCGAGGCCGGTTACGGGGAGCACTTCATTCACAGGACCGGGCACGGGATCGGCATCGAGACGCACGAGGAGCCGTACATCGTGGCCGGGAACGACGAGCCGATGGAGGCCGGGTTCGCCTTCTCGGTGGAGCCGGGGATCTACCTGGCGGGGCGGCATGGGGCGCGGATCGAGGACATCGTGGTGTGCACGGAGAGCGGGGGCGAGCGGCTGAACAACACGCCGCGCGACCTCGTGATCGTCTGACCCGGCGTCGTCGCGTCCGGGCCGGGGCGGGGCCTCGTTCCGAGCGATGCGGTCAGTGCGGGAAGGTGGCGGCCGGATAGGCGTTCTGGAACGCCAGCCGGTCGTCGGCCCGGCCCGCGACGGCGGTGAGCAGGTCGTCCAGCTCCATGAACACCTGCCAGCCCGGCGCCGCGCCGGTCAGCCGGTCGACCACGAGCTGCTCCAGGTCGGGCACCCGCTTGGCCTTCCACACCTTGTCGGTCAGGCTGACCAGGTGATCCTCGAACGTCGTGCCCGCCTCCGTCCACGAGCCGTGCGTACGGGCGAAGCGGGCCAGCCGCTCAGGCACGCCCCGGGCGAGCAGGAGCTGGTGCCCCGCCTCCTCGTGCGCCGACCCCGGCCCTGACAGCTCGGCCGGGTGCAGGCACTTGCCGACGTCGTGGGTGGCGGCGCCGTACCGGACGGCCTCGTGGTCCACGGGGACGGCGGGATGACGGTCGCGCAGCCAGCCGAGCACGCCGAGGGCCGCGTCGTGGACGGCACGCAGGTGGGCGGCCAGGCGGGGCGGTGCGTCCAGCTCGCGCAGCAACTCCTCCGCCGCGCCGGGCAGGCGGGGCAGGGGCGGATCGGTGAGGGCGCGCCACAGGGTCGTCACCGTCCCACGATAGGCGGGGGGGCGATGGGTGATGCGGTGTCTGTGGCACAGTCGCTGTCATGTTCGCGGAGATCACGTACGCCACCAGGCCCGGTTCCGAGCGGCCCAACGAGGACCTGGTGATCGCCGGGCCCTCGTGGATCGCGGTCCTGGACGGGGCGACGGCGGCGGCCGGGGCCGACAGCGGGTGCGCGCACGACGTGGCCTGGCTGGTGGGACGACTCGGCGGCGCGCTGGCCGCCGGGCTGGCGGCCGATGACGGCGCCTCGCTGGAGGGCCTCCTGGAAGCGGCCATCGAGAGGACCCGGTCGGCGCACGGGGGCCGGTGCGACCTGGGCAACCCGGACTCTCCCTCGGCGACGGTGGCCATGGTGCGGTCTCTGGGCTCCGGGCGGGTGGAATACCTCGTCCTTGGGGACTCGCCGGTCGTGCTGTCCCTGGTGGGCGGCGAGGTGCGGGAGGTGAGCGACGACCGGCTCGAACGGCTGCCCGGCGGGCGGCCGTACTCGGCGGAGCTGGTGCGGCGCCTGCGGAACGCTCCCGGCGGCTTCTGGGTCGCGGCCGCCCGGCCGGAGGCCGCGCGCGAGGCGATCACCGGCGAGGCGGACGGGGTGCGAGGGGCCGGTGTGTTCACCGACGGAGTGGCGCGGCTGGCCGACTGGTACGGCTGGAGCTGGCAGGCCGTTCTGGACACGCTGGAGGGCCGCGGGCCTGGAGCCGTGATCGACGCCGTACGGGAGCTGGAGGTGCGGCGGGGGCCGGTGTGGGGCAAGCGGCACGACGACGCCACCGCCGCCTGGGGCCGCACGAACCCACGCTGAGGCAACCGCTCACCGCCGGTTGAGGACTGCGTGAGTCCGCCCTGAGGACGCCACCACCACCTGGGGGCCGCCTGAGCCCGCCCTGAACGTTCCGTGCCCGGGGTGTATCAGAGGGTGTCGCCGCCGGCTCTGAGGTTTGCGAGGGCGGAGGGAGGGAGCGCGCATGTTCGTCGGCAGAGCGGAGGAACTCGCCCTCCTGCGTGCGGAACTGCGCGCGGCCGACGCCGGGGCTGTCAGAGGAGTGCTGGTCGAGGGGCCGGAGGGGATCGGCAAGACCGCACTCATCCACCGCGCGCTCGACGGGGAAACGGGCGCGCGGGTACTGACCGTCAGCGGGGAAGAGGGGGAACGGGGGCTCCCGCTGGGGCTCGTCCGCCAACTCGTCACCGAGGCGGCACGCCTTGCCGGGATACCGGCGGGGGAGGCGGACACCGGCCCTGGAGACATCCTCACACGGCCGGAGGTGGGCGGAGCCGGCGTGTGCGCGGCCGGGGGAGGTCCACATGGCGCGGGGGCGTGTCCGTGTGGCGCCGGAGCCGGCTCGTGCGACGCCGGGGCGGCTTCGGGTGCTGCTGGGGCCGGTTCGTGTGGTGCCGAGGCCGATGCGTGTGCCGCTGGGCAGGCGGTGTGCGACCTCGTCGGGCGGCTGGCGGAGCGGGGGCTTCTGGTCCTGTTCGTCGATGACGCGCAGTGGGCCGACCAGCGCTCGTTGCAGGCGCTGGGGTATGCCTTGCGGCGGGTGCGGGCCGGGCGGGTGCTCGTCCTGGTGGCCTGCCGGGACCTAGGCGGCACCTGGCTGCCCGAGGGGCTGCGGCGGCTGCTCACGGGCGACGACACGACACGGCTGACGCTCGGCGGCCTGAACGCCGCCGACCTGGCCGCGATGGCCGCCTTGGCCATCCCGGCAGCCGAGTCCGCATCGGCCGCACTGCTCGCCTCAGCAGGCGTGTTCACATTGCCCGCATTGCCCGCATTGCCCACACCGCGCACACCCGCCGCCGGGCTCGCACCGGCGGCGTCAGTCACAGGGCCTGCACCGGCAGGTGGGCTTGCGCTGTCTGCGCTGCCCGCATCAACAGGCGGGCCCGCCTCGGCAGCACCGGCCACCGGGTCCGCACCGGCGGCAATGCCTGCGTCTGCCGTGTCGACCGCCCCGCCTGTACTGGCCGATGGTCCCGTACTGAATGGGAAGTCTGTGCCGCTTGCGGGGTCTGCGGCGGACGCGGGTCCGGGGGTGTGCCGCGACGCGGACGTCGCGGCACCTGAAGCTCAGGGGGGCGGGGGTGGTGGGCCGGGGGAGGCGACGATGGTGCGGTTGCGGGAGCACACCCGAGGCAATCCGCTGCATGCCCGTGCCCTGCTGGAGATCGTCCCACCGGCGGTGCTCCGCGATCCGTGGGCGCGGTTGCCGGCGCCGGAGACGTACCGGCGGATCTTCGCCCGGCGGCTGCGCTCCTGCGCGCCCGCGACCAGGCGGCTGGTGGCGGCGTGCGCGGTGCTGGGCGAGCAATGCCCGCTGCACCTGGCGGCCATCGTCGCCACGGAGGCCGGCAATCAGCTTGACGGCTTGAAGGTAGGAGGGCCGCTCGCCGGTTTGGGGGTGGGTGCGCGGCTTGGCGGCTCGGCGGTCGGTGGGTCGCCTGATCCCTTGGCGGTCGGTGCACGGCCTGACGTTCTCGAGGGAGGCTGGGCGCTCGACGCGCTGGAAGAAGCCGTTGGCGCGGGGGTGTTGCGGGAGTCGCCCGGCCACATGGTCGGCTTCGCCGAGCCGTTGGCGCGGGCGGCGGCGTACGACGGGATCGGCGCCGGCACTCGGGCGCGGCTGCACCTGGCGGCCTCGCGGGTGATCGAGGACAGCGGCGCGGTCCTGCGGCATCGTGCCGCCGCGGCCTGCGGGCCGGATGAGCCGCTGGCCGAGGAGCTGGCCGGGTACGCGGCCAAGGCGGCGCAGCACGGACTGTGGCAGGAGGCCGCCGCCCACCTCGACCTGGCCGCCCGGCTCACCGAGCCGGCCGCGCGCCGTGACGAGTTGCGTACGTCCGTGCTTGAACACGTCCTCATCGGGGGCGACGTGCTCCGGGCGGCCGAGCTCGCCACCGTGCGCAACGCCGACCCGCGCCCGGTACGCCGGTACGTGCTGGGACGGCTCGCGCTGGCCGCCGGGCGCTTCGACGAGGCGTCCGAGCTGCTGGCCGAGGCGTGGCGGCACGCGGAACCGGGTTTCGCGGCCGACGTGGCGGAGCAGCTGGCCTGGCTGGGTCTGGTCACGGGGGACCGCGCGGCGGCGGCGGACTGGGCCCGTGTGGCGATCGAGCAGCCCATCCAGGGCTCGGCCGCCAGGCCGTACGACGTGCTGGCTTTGGCAGGGGCGCCCTGCGCCGGCGCGCCGCCCGGCAGCCTCGCGGCGGCAGTGACACTGCTGGCCCGCGACGAGCCCGGGCAGGCGCGCGTGGTGCTCGGACGTGCGGCCGGGGCCGCCGCGCCGGGGCATCACCGGTTGCTGGCCACCGCGCTGCTGGCCGTCGCCGAGCACGCCTGCGCGCGGTGGGACAAGGCGGCGGCCCACGCGGAGCACGCCTTCGCTCGGGCGGTGGCGCTCGGGCAGCGGTGGTTGCTGCCGTCACTGGAGGCGGCCTGCGTGGCACCGCTGGCGGCCATGGGCGAGCACGTACGGGCGCTGACCCACGTCACGGAGGCCGCGATCACGGCCCGACAGATGGGACACACGATGGGGGAACGGCAGGCCGGCCTGGCCATGGTCCTGCTGACACCCGGCGAAGCGCCACCGGCACCACCCCTTCTGCCGGTGTCGCACCTTCCGCCGGCACGCCCCCTTCCGCTCCCCTCCGGCACATCTGCCACATCTGGCACATCAGGGATGTCCGGTGCATCGGGAGCCGGGGGAGGTGGCGCGGGCGGAGGCGATTGGGGGTGGGGCGGAGGGCTGGACGTGTTCGTGCCGGACCCGCGCCCCGCCCGGATCGAGGCACTGGTCGCGGACGGGCGGCTGGAGGAGGCGGAGCGGGCGCTGGCCGCGTTCGACGGCGAAGGGACACGGTACGACGGCGACGGGACGCACGGGCACGGCGACAGGACGCAGCGGGGCGGCGAAGAGGCGCGGTGCGACGGCGAAGAGGTGGGGCGGGGCAGCCGGGAAGCGCGGCGGGGTGACGCCAGACGGAGGGCTGAGCGGGCTCGGCTCCGTGGGCTGTTGCTGGCCGGAAGGAATGCGCCGGCCCGGGCCGAGGAGGCGTTCGTACGCGCGCTCGCGCTGGTCGAAGCGGGAGTGAGCCCGCTGGAGGAAGCACGGGTGCTGCTCGACCTGGGCAGGCTGCTGCGCAGGACCGGACGGCGCAAGGCGGCGGCCGAGCGCCTGTCAGCGGCACGGGCGATCTTCGAGCGGCTGGGCGCCCGTCCCCTGGCGGAGCGGTGTGGCAAGGAGCTGGAGGCGTGCGGGATGGAGCCGCCCGCCACGGCCCGGCTCGGCCTCACGCCGCAGGAGCTGAGCACCGCCACGCTGGTGGCCGGCGGCCTGACGAACCGGCAGATCGCCAGAGAGCTGCTCATCAGCGTCAAGACCGTCGAGTACCACATCGGCAAGATCTACACCAAGCTCGGGATCAGCTCCCGGGTGGCGCTGGCCGCCAAGCTGACGACCTGACCTGGCCCGGGGGGCGGCCCGAAACCGGCCCACATCCGGCCCGAAGGCGGGTCGGAACCGGCTCGGGAAAGGTCCGGGACCGGCCCCGCCCGGTGATGGGAGAGTTACGGAGAGGGAGGTGACATCGCGGATCCGGATCGGCCACCCGGCCGATGCCTTGATCGGAACCGCATGATCATGAAAGAATTCTTCGACAGGTGTATATCCGGATGTTGGGGGTCTTCGCCCATGATCCGCGAGCCGATCGAGCGGCCTTAGGATGCCCGACGAGCTGGACGAGGCGTTCGAGCTCGGAAAGACCTGCGCGACGGCCGCCGAATGCGGCAGGGACCTGCAGCGATGCGCGCAGATGTACACCGGGCTGTTCCCGCAGGCCGTCTTCGGCACGGAGTTCTTCCATGGCCTGACCCTGGCTCACGCGTTCAGCTCGCCCTGGGCCGGCGCTGGCCGGCTGCGGGTGGTCAACCGGGCGGCCCTGTGGGTGCTGGCCGTGGACCGGCACGTCGAGTACACCGCCACCACCCGCGCGCAGGTCGATCGCATGACGCGAGAATGCCTGTCCGTCGCCGAGGGGGCCGTGCCGCGCACGGCCCTCACGCGTTTCCTGGCCGACCTGCGTGACGAGATGGCCACCGCGGGAGGGTTCGAGCGGCTGCAGCGGATCTGGCGCGACCAGCTCGCCGACATGCTGGTGGCCATGACCACGGCCTGGGAGTGGCGGGAGCGGCGCGCCGTCCCGACGCTCGCCCGCTACGTCGACAACGCCGACTGCCGGGGCTCCTGCTTCGTGGACCTGTCGCACTGGATCTACGCGGCCGACGACTGGTCGAAGGGGCACCTGGACGACCTGCGCACCGCGAGCAGGCAGGTGCAGCGCTACCTGCACCTGCTCGGCGACGTCGTCTCCTACCGCAGGGACATGAGCTGGGGCGATCTCAACGTCCTGGCGCTGGGCGTCGAGCGTACGGAGGTGACGGACGCGATGACGGAGCTGGCGGGCGAGGCGTGCGAGCTCATCGAGCGGCTCCGCCTGAACAGCCCGAGGACCGCCTCCTACCTGCGCAGACAGATCGGATTCAGCGCGGGTTTCACCGGTGTTTCGGGCTTTCGGCGGGTGCCGTAACGGCCTTGTCTGAATCCATGACAGACAAACTTGACTCCTACCCTGTTAAGGTCGCGAATAACGGGGCGCTGGACGACAAACCGTGACATTTTGTTTCTTGTAAAAGATTGCGGCTTGAGTGGAAAATGTGGCGTTGCTAGGGTGTCTCCGATGCCAGGCATGTGGATCAGCCTTTTCAAAGCGCCTTGACAGGTACCACTGACCACGGCACCTCAGGGGCGGGGTTGCGCATGCGCGGGACAGGTACGGGCGGTGCTGGATGGAAGTCGGTCGCACAGACCGTTGGCGGCTGCCGACTGCGATCAAGATTCTGATCGCGGGCGGCTTCGGCGCGGGCAAGACCACGATGGTCGGTGCCGTGTCCGAAACACGGCCTCTGCGCACAGAAGAGGCCCTGACCCAGGTCGGCACGCACATCGACGACTTATCAGGCGTCGAACGCAAGCTCACCACCACCGTGGCCATGGACTTCGGCCGCATCACGATGCCCAACGACTACATGCTCTACCTGTTCGGCACCCCGGGCCAGGAGCGGTTCTGGTTCGTGTGGGACGAGCTGGCCATGGGGGCGCTGGGCGCCGTCGTGCTGGCCGACACCAGGCGCCTCGACGACTGCTTCCCGGCGGTCGACTACTTCGAGAAGCGCGGGCAGCCGTTCATCGTGGCGCTCAACTGCTTCGACGGCACCAGCCCCTTCACGGTCGGCGAGGTGCGCTCGGCGATCGGCCTGGAGCCGGACATCCCCATCGTGCGCTGCGACGCCCGCCGCAAGGACTCGGGCAGGGAGGTGCTCATCACTCTCGTCGAGCACGCGATGCGCAGGGGAGTCAGTCCCGTCGGGACCATGTCGTGACCATGACCGGCTACCTTTGACCGATGGAGGAGATCGACCGCCGGATCGTCACGCTGCTGGCCCGCGACGGCCGCATGAGCTTCACCGACCTGGCCAGGGAGACCGGGCTCTCGGTCTCAGCGGTTCACCAGCGCGTACGCCGGCTGGAGAAGCGGGGCGTGGTCCGCGGATACGCCGCGATCGTCGACCACGACGCGGTCGGCCTGCCGCTGACCGCCTTCGTGTCGATCAAGCCGATCGACCCGGCCGCGCCCGACGACGCCCCCGAGCGGCTGGCCCACCTGGCGGCCATCGAGGCGTGCCACAGCGTGGCCGGCGACGAGAGCTACATCCTCAAGGTGCGGGTGGCCTCGCCGGTGGCGCTGGAGGATCTGCTGCAGCAGATCCGCGCCTCGGCCAACGTCTCGACCCGCACCACGGTCGTGCTGAGCACGCCGTACGAGCACCGCGCCCCCGCCGTCGCCGGCGACCCCGGGCCCGCCCCCGACGGCCAGGCCTGAGCCGCGGCCGCTCAGCCCTCCACGACGCCCCCCACACCCCCCACGTCGGCCACGCCGAACACCTCGTCGCGCACGGCGGCCAGCGCCAGCTCCAGGGCTCCGGCCAGCACCGGGTTGCCCTCGACGCTCGACAGGCGGACCGGGGGCCTGGGGATGGTGAGCGCGTGCAGTTCGTGCTCGACCAGCTCGCGCAGCGTCTCGCCGCCCGGCAGCACGACGCCGCCGGTCAGCACGATCAGCTCGGGGTCGAACAGGGACGAGATCGCCGCCAGGCCCACGGTCAGGCGGGAGGTGAG